>DYRX01000098.1 GCA_020718525.1 Victivallis vadensis | reverse complement strand
TGGAAAAACGACGCACTAGGAGGGATATTTCTTTGCCCGAGCTCGAATATGCGCCTCTACAAGGATGGGACAAAAATGAGATATCTTCATGGCTCGCAAGAGCTTGCGCCATACACCAACAACAGGGAGCTGAACTCATGTACCGGTCCGAGAATGTATCAGCTCGCAGCGTCTCTAATGGATCCAATTTTGAAGTCTTCCTATTATTCCCAGCCTTCAAGAAAGCCCATACATATTTGTTCGAGGGGTAGATCGGAAAACCCTGAGGATCTCTTGCCAAGATATGTTGGCGGAAGCCTAAGCACGAACGACTATGATGTACCTGCATCAAGCTGGCACGGACCAAACGGACTGCGTCCAACTTTTTTTCTTGACGGTCATCTCAAGGTTCTCATTCAAATGAAGTACCGCTACAACATCCGAATTGATCTTGACATTCATCCCTTTACAAGCACATCGAACTGGGATACTGCAACCGGCAGCAATCCTAAGAAATTTGAGAACAGAATAGATGAATACTGAAATCAAATCAAGTCTGATCGTTCACGTCTTTATTGTAGCGCTTCGCGTGAGCGCTCACGAGGAATGGGAGATCTTTAGCGGACCGAACGATTCCGATCCCGCCCACTATACCGATTGATTAGAAAACAAGGAAACAGAATGAGAACGGAGAAAAAAGAGACTATGAAGCAAATCTTGATTTCTAGCATATTTTTAGTAGGCTACTGGCTTGGAGCGGAAATCAGATCAGACGCTGGCGCTCCGTTTGGCGAGCTTCCGCTTGTGCAGGAGATCAACTGTGCGGCAGAGAATCCTGCAGTCCGTTTTTCCGAGCATCCAGCCGGCGTCAGCAAGGTCGAGAAAATTCTTGGAAAAGATTTCAGGACTTTGCCGAACGACGGGAACGACTGCAAATATTTTGCGTACCGAATAGGGGAGAAGAAGGGGCTGAAGGCGGGGCAGGCGTATTTGCTCTGCGTTGAATTTCCAGACGATCTTCCGCGCAGTGTATTTGTCTGCAACTGGGGATGCGAAACAGTTCTAGGCATGCACAGCGCAACGACAGTCGGAGACGCTCTGAGCGGAAAATACACCAACAGCAATCCGGAGTCTTTGCAGGTGCCGCAGAGCGGGGAAATCATGCAGTGGCGTCAATTTTTCCACCTGTATGACAGATTTCCGGAAATAAGAAGAGCAAGGGGACTTGAGAAGCGCCCACTTCTTCCGGACGACGGCTTCTGGCTGATCTTCGCGCAATATGGAAAAAACAAGGATCCCCTGTCAGTCGGCGCCGCAGTGTTGAAGATCCGCCTTTTCGAACTGCGAGATTCGCAAAATCTCAAGCTGAAAATCAATTATCCACCAGATGGTCTGCCCAAGAGGAGGATATTCTTCAGGGAGGAGATGGCTGACGGAGTCATCAGCTATGGGCACAAGCCGGAAGAGCAAAATCCAGAATCAAGAGGAATAGCAGACAGAGTCAAATTCTACGAATACAAAGTCAGGATGATGGAGTTTCTGGGACTGAACACCTTCTGCAAGGATCTGCTGGAATTCGGGCACAACCAGGGGTGGGACAGCGAAATCTACGGAGGAAGCAGATGGTATAATCAGTCAGCGGATCCGGGCTTCTGGGAGCGGATCATTGGCATGCTTGAAAAGCATCCGGATCTTGCCGTCCTCCCCTACTACGAATATGCCGGAAGCATTGGACAGGACAGAGATCTGGCAATCGGCTCACAGCACCGCTGTCAAACTTTGGGCGGCGGAAAAGACTACACTCACATAAATTGGGTCCACAAGACAAATGCGGATCTCGCGGATCCTGACTTCATCGAGGACGCGAAAAAGCTCCTTGACGCGACAATTGTCAGATATAAGGACAGAGTGAATTTCGTTGGTGCGTGGTTCAGGCCGCGGCCAGAGGCAAATCCTATCAGCTTCAATAAGAAGGATTTGGAGATATTTTCAAAAGATAAATGCGATGGAAAGACAATCTCGATAGAAACTCTTCGCACTGATAAAAAAATGCTCGACGCCTATTATTCCTGGTGGTTCCTGAAAAGAAGAGATTTCAATGTCGCGCTCCGCGATTATCTCAGGGCGAAGGTCAATCCCGAGTCTACAATGATCTACACCTGCGATTCGAGCGAGGGAGGAATTTCGATCCCCGCGTCAATAGTTGGCAAAGGTCAAAGCGAGCCGTGGAGGTGGAAGCGTGCTCTAGTCACAGATCAGGTAGAGAAGTGGACAGCGTTTCTTGGGGACAAAAAGGAATTTTCATCTTTGAAAGCTGTTCCGTATAAGAATGTTGTCGAGGAAAATCTTTATCTGGATTCACTGCTGAAAACACCAGACACCTATGGCAAATACGAGTGGCAGAATGCATGTCCAAAAAATGATCCGGAAAATTACAGGGACATGGATGGGGTCA
Organism: Victivallis vadensis; assembly: GCA_020718525.1. GTDB lineage: Bacteria > Verrucomicrobiota > Lentisphaeria > Victivallales > GWF2-50-93 > DYRX01. The sequence continues at coordinate 9,956 of DYRX01000098.1, read as the reverse complement.
TGCTGAGCTACAGCTTCAACAAGCTCTTCACTGTCTCCTCTGAAAAGGCGCTTGACGCGTTCAGGACGCGGTCCGGACTAATGATTGCCAGGCATTATTTTTTGAACGAGAACGAAATGGATTCCGGAAAGAATGACATTCTTGGCTATTTTGTCGCGGATGTCGAGAGGAGCGGCCCGCACTGCATGCTGGCCGAAGCGCGCGCCCTTGCAAACGGAAACCCGAGCCATATCGGCTATCTGCTCGGCAACAGTTTCAGCAGGGGCTTTCCGGAATATGTAAGGAGCTTCAACTCCGCGTTTCTTTCACTTCCAGCGCTTCCAGGCACGCTGTGCAAAGACGCATGCGAAGATCCTGAAGTCGCCCTGCTCAAGATTCCAACCGAAAAACACGGTACATATTTTGCGTTGATCAATACAGGGCTTTCCATGAAAAAATCGCTTCGCGTGAAAATCCCGGTGGCGGGAAAACTTGTCGAGACAACAAGCGGAAAAGAGCTTGAATCATCGGATGGATCAATTTATTTTGAAAGTCTTTATTCCGGGCAAGTGATCGCTCTCAATGTGAAACAATACTCAACTTTTTTAGGAAATGCATCAAACAAATAAATAAGAGAAGGAGTATCAGATGAAAATTTCGAAGATTGCGGCGTTGGCGTTGGCGTTGATCGCTTTGCCTGGACTGACCGGGCTGGGCGAAGAGTCTGACATTGTAAAAAAACGTTTTGAAGATTTCAAATCTCTGCCTGCGTTCGAGTCGGCATATGTCGTAGCCCATGCACGACTCGATTCTTCGGACGAGCATCCTAATGAAGGTTTCTTCAAGAAGTCAATGTTCATCGAAGTCAAGTATTCCGGCAAGGGATTCGAACATTCCGGGATTTCCTTCAGCGACGGGAAAATTCCCGGCAACTGCAAAAAAATACGTTTTTACGCGAAAGTCAGCAGTCCAAAATTTTCCTGGATAGTCAAATTCAAGGATGCGAAAGGACGGGAAGAGCTGAACGGGAAGAAATTCGAGTACGGAATAAAAGCGTCTCAGGACAAATGGACTTTGAATGAGTTTGCGCCGCCGCCTGACTGGGAGCGCCCGCTTACCCTCGCCGTGATCGCCGCGCACAACTGGTCCGACAAGACGACAGCCGCAGACGCCTCGCTTCTCGTGAATTCCCTCGAGATCGAAACTGAAATACCAAAGGGGACCGATCCATCTTCATTGATGGGAATATCGTGCGGAGCATCGCAGAACGACAGGATTTTCTGCGAAGGCGAAAAGATCGGATTCAACATTGACATCAGCAGTTGGACTGGAAAGGAAATGAACTGCAAGCTTGACTATGAAATCAGCGGCTCGGATGGGAAATCGCTTGAAAAAGAGAGCAAGAATTTCAAGTTCTCGGATTCATTCCACTTTGAAATCAGCCCCAAAATCGAAAAATTCGGATCTTACGAACTCTCGCTTAAATTGTCATGCGAAGGCTGTAAGGACTTCGAGAAGAAAATGCGTTTTGTCTATATTCCCAAGGCGCAGGAATATACGATGGAGGAAAAATATGTTTCGCCCTACGGACTGAACAGTCATGGTGGCAAGACGGACGTGAACTATCCCAGCTTTCACAAGATCGGCTTCGTATGGCTTCGCGACTACGCATATTCGTATGGGTGGATGCTCAGGGCAAAGGGAGACGATGGAAAATACAATGGCTGGCCATGGTATCAGAAAATGGACAGAACCGTAAAAAGCTCCGGAATGCTCCTTCTCCCATGTCTGATGGGAATGCTATCGGACGGGATAAAAAAGGGGGACATGAGCATGTCGCAGGAAATGAAGACAAATCTTGCGCACATATTCATGAGCTTTCCAGATTATCTTGCTTGGGAGGCGGATAACGAGTTCGACTACAAGCTCGGGAAAGAGGAGGCGGCTAGAAACTGGTCCGCTTATGGAGCCTATCACAAAAAATTCGCGGACACGGTCAAGTTCATAAATGAGAAAGCTCTTGCCGTCGAGCAGGGAAATGCGGGATTCTTTCCCGAACGCACGGCGATGCTGATAACAAAGGGTGACTTTGAAAACATTGACGTGATCAACGGACATTTCTATTGCGGAACCAACCCTCCGGAGCTCAACAAGTACAACTACAATGCGAACCAGGGGATACCAATTCCGCCGCGCTCCCTTTTTGACGGGCTTAGAGCATATAAGGAAGCGGCATCCTGCGATGGTAAAAAACGTCAGACATGGATCACGGAATTCGGATGGGATACTTTGGCAGGGCACATAGTCAGCGAAGACGAGCAGGCGGCGTATCTCCAGCGCGGATTCATGCTTGGCATCGAAGCTGGCATAGACAAAATGTTCTGGTTCAGCGACACGGACACGAAGGACAAGCCGATAAACTTTTTCGACGGATGCGGAGTGCTTGATCCGAAGCTCGATCCGAAGCCGGTCTGCGCCTCGATGGCGGCTATCGCAAAAATGATGAAGCTTCCAAAGAGCGTCGGAAACTTCACTTTGGGCGAAAATACTTATGGAAGAGTTTTTTCGGATCGCGGAAAGCTCCTTGCCGCCGTCTTCAAACTTGATCCGGCAAAGCCCGACATCAAATTGGAAATTCCCGAGGGAGAGCTTTTTGACATCTACTCTAATCCAATCAAGGGACGGAAAATAAGCCTCGGTGTCAGCCCTGTCTGGATAACTCCAATAAGCCCCGAGGGAGACATCTACAAGCAGACGGCATTTGATCTGAAGTCCAACTATTACAATGGCATGGCGGCAGGCGATGAAGGGGAGATCCTTTTCAGGGCGAGCAATAACAGAAAAACGCCGATCTCGGCAAAGTTCAGTGTCCGCATTCCTGATGGATGGACGGCAGTTCCATCTTCCGGAACAATAGATGCGGCAGTCGGAGAGACTAAAGTTGTTCCTATCAGGATCAAGTCGCCCTCGAGCGAAAAATCTCCTCTTAAAAAGGTTCTTATTGATGTAGTGGACGGAGACGCCAAAAAGACGATCGAAGCTGAATATGCGATGATATTGCCGGGCTCAGTAAGTTCCGTTCCGCTTATTGGGAATCCGGGAAAATCTCCCACAAAGGCGACTGTTACAAACAATGGCTCGGATACGAAAACATTCGCCCTCAGCGCAGTCGTTCCGAAGTCCTGGAAGATTTCACCGGAAAAGATTGACTCGATAGAACTGCCTGCAAACAGCTCGAAAAGCTTTGATTTCGAGGTTGAATGGAGTCCGAATTGGAGACCAGATGAGAAGGCTCTGTTCATATTGAGCGCTCCAAACGGAACACAAATTTCTGAATGCGGAATCATACCTCCAGCCATGCCGATTTACTCCGCCGGAAAGATCGCCTTTGACGGCAAGCTTGACGACTGGCCTGCGGAATGCAAAATCCCGTCCTGGGCTCTCGGCTCGACGGCATCAGATTCTGTTGCAGACATCTACATGGGCTACTCCAAGGACGGGATCAGCATAGCTTTGGATGTCAAATCCTCAAAGCTTGCGCAGAGCGATCCGAGATCTTTCTGGTCCCAGGACAGCGCTGAAATTTTCATAGACACATTGAACGACAAGAACGCGAGAAGAGAATATGCAGTGACAGATCACCAGTTCTGGGTTTCGCCCCAGACGAACGAGAAGCGGGCATATTTGGGCCGCTGGAAGAGGAACAACGAGACACCTGCGATCGAATACGACATCAAGGGAATTGAGAGCTTTTCGATGAAAAAAGGCGATGGATATATTCTCGAAGTCCGCATCCCTGCCGAAAAAATCAAAGACTTCAAGCCCGAGAAGGGGGCAAAGCTTGGAATGGATTTGATTCTCAATATCAAGCGCAATCCGGAGGATGTGCAGATCTACTGGCCCCGCGAAAAGGCGGACCAGATTGCTGAAAAGCCACAGCTTTGGGGAACCCTGGAATTCAAGTGAGTCCCACTACGAGAAAAGGAAAGCTAGTTTACAATTGATTGCAAACAATTAATTAACAAGGAGATAGGAATGAGCAGTTTTGGGAGTTTTTCAAAAGACGGCAGAACCTTCACAATCAGCGAGCCTGAGACGCCCCGCGCTCTGGTCAATTACATGTGGAATGAGAAATTCATATCCTCCGTCAGTCAGCATGGCGGTGGAGAAGGCGCATACAAGGAGCGCGCGGCGCAGTACATTGATCCCAGGGGCAGAAACATCCTCATAAAAAATGGTAGGAGATATTTTTATCTGAGAGATCAGGACGGAGGCGATTTCTGGTCCCCCGGCTGGCATCCGGCGCAGAAAAAAGTCTCCGCGTTCAAGTGCGCAAACTCTCCGGGATATTCAGTCATCTCGTCCAAGAGGAAGGGTGTTTCCTGCAAAATGAGAGTCTTTGTTCCGACAGATTTCCCCTGCGAGATCTGGACAGTTTCAATCAGGAACGACAGGAAAGCCAAGGCTTCGCTGAAGTTCTTTTCGTATGCGGAATTCGCACTCGAGGGATATCCGCGCTACTGCGACTATTTCGGCATGCTCCATGCGGAATATCTGGAAGATGCGAACGCCGCGCTCGCCTGCAACAGGGCGGTCGAGAGGACGCACGAGTTCTTTGACGGATTCGTCGCGTCCGATCTAAAACCAAGCGCATTCGACACCTCGAAGGACGCGTTCCTAGGTCCTTTTGGGCACTACAACATGCCGAAGGCGGTGCTTGCCGGCTCCCTGACAAACAGCCTGGCGTCATGCGAATACATGATCGGCGCCCTCGAACATTCCGTCCAGCTTGATCCCGGGCAGGAGATATCCTTCAACATTTTCATCGGTGCTTCGAGCGGACCAGAAACGACAAGAAAGATGGTCTCGGAGCTTTCGGCTCCCGGAGCAGTCGAGTCCCGCTTCGCAAGTCTTTTAGCATCAAAGGAAAAGGGAATTTCCAAGATCCACATTGAAACGCCGGACAGCAAGGTCAATAATCTGATCAATGTCTGGATAAAACAGCAGATGCAGGTATATGCCGATGTAGGAAGCGACAACGGAAGAGGCTTCAGGGACGCGATGCAGATGCTTTGGGCGACGGCATCCTACGACCAGGAATATACAAGAAAAATGCTTTTCGAATGCCTTCAGCACCAGTTTTCGGACGGGCACACGCTTCGTGGCTGGCTTCCAATAGATGATCATCATTACTCGGACGGTCCGGTATGGATTGCGCCAGTCGTTGACGCCTACCTGAAGGAGAGCGGCGACTTCGGAATCCTCCAGGAGCATGTCAAGTATTTCGACGCCGGCTCCGGAACAGTCTGGGAGCACATTTCAAGAGGGACAAAGCATCTTTCGGATGACGTTGGAGAGCATGGACTTACAAAGTGCCATTTTGGGGACTGGAACGACTCGCTCACCGGTGTCGGAATCGAAGGGCGCGGGGAATCCGTCTGGACGACGATCGCAGCGGTCTTCAGCCTCAAAATTGCGGCGGACATTGCGAAAAGAGTCCTTGGCGATGAAAATGAGTCCGATGATCTGCTTGCGAGGGCGGCGCGCCTTGGCGATGCAGTCAATGCTCATGCCTGGGACGGCGAATGGTATCTCAGGGCAATCAACGACTATGGTGAAAAGGTCGGGACCAAGACCGAAAGCGAGGGGCGCATATATCTTCTGCCCCAGGTCTGGGCTGTCATGGCCGGAATTTGCGGAGAGGAGCGTCAGAAACAGCTTTTTGCGGCAGTTGACGGGCATCTCGAAACCGACTGCGGCAGTCGCGTCCAGTATCCGCCCTACACAAAACCGAATCCAAGAATTGGAAGGGTTACCTGCCTCGTTCCCGGAATCTGGGAAAACGGCACCGCATACTGCCATGCAAACGCCTTCAAAGTTGTCGCCGACTGCTATGGCGGCAGAGGAGACATCGCCTACAGATCCTTCAAGAAGGCTATGCCTGACAGCGAATGGAATCCCTCGACCCATTCCGGTTGCGAGCCATATGTCATGACAAACCAATTCCTCGGCCCGGAAAACAGGAGAGCCGGAAAGAGCCCCTGGGCATGGATGACCGGCTCGGCAAGCTGGTATTTCCGCGCCATGACTCAGTGGATGATCGGTGTCCGTCCTGATTTTGACGGACTCGTAATTGATCCTTGTCTGCCGTCGTCCTGGAAAAAATGCAGTTTGGAGAGGGATTTCAGAGGTGAAAGATATAGGATCAGCATAAAGAATCCGAAAGGACTTCAGAAGGGAAACCTGAAGATCAAGCTTGACGGAAAAAGCATATCTTCCAATAAAATTCCGATTTGCGGCGATGGGAAGACGCATGAAATCTCGGTCGAGATGCTTCCGCTGTGAACGAAGTGATCGAAAATATCAAGGCGCTTCACCGCAAGTTCTGGAGTTTCGGCCTCGAAAATGCTCTCCAGGCTCAGTTTGCGTCAGCTCCTGGCACGGGGGAGCCTCCTCCCCCTTCCATGGACATGACATTGAGCCCTGATCAGATCTTGCAGAAAAATCTTTGCGGCATAGAGGCTTCCAGGCGTGTCCACGACGACAGGATACCGTCCTGCTGGGTCAATTATGGTCCTGCGTTTCTTCCGGCGCTGGCTGGTGCAATTTTCGACTATGATCGGAACACAAGCTGGGCGCATCCGAACGCGCCGGAGGACATCCGGGATCTTCATATCGGCCTGTTCAGCAGGGAAATTCCGCTGTGGAAAGACTATGAAAAAAAGTTTATAGCCGTCCAGAAGCTCAACAGGGACTGGATGACAGGCATTTGCGACATGGTCGGACCTTTCGATATTTTGGCGGGACTTATTGGAGCTGAAAGGCTCTGCTATGAAATGATTGACAGTCCTGTCGAGATAGCGAGGCTTGCGGGCGAAGCCGTGAAGTTTTGGCTAGATGTATATGACACGCAATTTTCTCTGCTCGAAGATAAAAGCGGAACAACGGACTGCTTTGGACTCTTCTGCCCCGGGAGAGGCGCGAGATGGTCTGAGGATTTCATGTCCCTGGTGAGTGCTGAATTATATCGCGGATTCATTTTCGACTGCGACTGCCGGATTGCATCGAACCTGGACTGCTCATACCTCCATGTCCACAGCGTGGCGATTGATAAAATTCCGTCCATACTCAAAAATGAGCGTCTCAGTGGAATTGAAATTTCCAATGATCCGAACGGTCCATCGCTGGAACGCATAATCGAGGCTGGAATTCACGCATGCTCATCGCGCAAAGCCCTCATGCTCTCAAATTGGAGCAAGAAGATCCCTGTCGGAGATTTTAACAACATTCTTGCTGAAATTCCAAACGACGGCCTAATCGTTACACACGAAGCGTTCGAGTAGCGACTGCTATAGTTTTTCATTTTAATAAATTCAAATTCCGAGATAATTTTCCTTGAAAAACTTTGGAGAAATACTGAAAAGAACGCTACGCACCTGAAGTATTTCAAGGCGTTTCATCATCTGTGAATAGCCATTGATGACAGAGAGCATGTTGTTGAAGTCGTGCGCAACTCCCCCTGCAAGACGGCCCATTGACTCCATTTTCTGAGAAATGAAGAGCTGTTCCTTTATCCTGAGCCTGTCATTTTCAATATTTGCCCTTTCAATGCCCATTCCAAGGCCGTCTGCAACCAGTTGGAGGAGATTTATGTCAGGATCATTCCATACGCGCGGCGAGAGGCAGTCGTCGAAACCGATGAAGCCCCACAGTGTTTTTGAAGCGAATACTGGGAGAACGAGGACGGATTTGATTCCCTGTTCCACTAGAATCGGATCCATCTCATTTTCAGGGTCGACTATTCTGCATGCGTAGAAGCGGCGTGAAACTAGCGCTGGCAGGAGTTTTGGATCCGTGTTTGAATATGGAAGTCGCTGAAGACCAGGATCGTCCTTGTGCGCGCTTATCCCATTGGCTACTATTTCATCTATCTGGCTCATGCATACGCCCAGGTCTGGAATGTCCTCATTTCTAAAGACATAAGCCCTTGACGCCTTGGAGACGAGAAGCAAGATGCCGAGGAGATCGTGTATTTGCGATTCCAGGCTTCCCGGTTCAACGAGAATTCCAAGGCATTTTGCCGATGCCCGCCCATATGCAATCCTCTGTCTCAGCTCCTCCTCCGCCCTTTTCCTGTCGGATATGTCTTTGAAAATTCCCTGAACTATCTTGCATCCGCCAATATTTATGATGGTTGCAGATATTTCGACTGCCGTGATCATTCCATCCGCATCTATGATTTCGGCTTCAACCGCTTCGGCTCTCCTCTTCTCGACATGGTTGTTAAATATTGATCGGTATTTGTCTTTGTTTTCAGAAGGATGGAGAAAAATCTGTTTCGCGCCGATCAATTTCGATTCCGGATGTTTGAAAAGCCTGAGGGCGGCAGGATTGCATTTGACAATAGTTCCACCTTCCGCCTCCGCCCAGATGATTGCGTCGTTGCTGTTTTCAAAAAGCAGTCGGAACTTTTCCTCTCTGTCAAAGAGCTCGACTTCCGACGCTTTGCGCTCGCTTATGTCGTATGCCGCCAGCAAAATGCATTTTTTTCCTGCATACTCGATCGGAGTCAGAAAGATATCTTCCCAAAAAGAAGTCCCATTCCGCCTTCTTCTTTTCCATTCCATTCTTGTGGATTTCGAATTCTCTGCGGCCTTCCTGAGCTTCTCAAAATATCTCCCACGTCCGTAGTCCGGCTCGATCCAGACGAAATCTGCCCGGCACATTTCCTGCAATGAGGAAATGCCCAGCGATTCCAAGGCATGCCTGTTTGCCGCCAGAAGCTCTCCGCTTTCCGGATCTTGTATGTAAAACGAAAGATGTGCATTGTCAAAGACGCCTTTAAAGCGCCGCTCGCTTTGCCGCAGAGATTTTTCAGACTGCCTGCTTTGGGTCACAAAAGACGAGACTGTCATTCCGAGAAGCGAGAGGGTGCAGATGAAGACCCAGCACTGCTCAAGCCGCCAAAGAGGGCTTATGCCGTCTCCAAATGCAGTTTCCGAATAGACACCTGCAAGAGCCATGGCGCCTGCAACGGCGACGGCGACAACTGTTCCTCTTGTTCCAAGGCGCATCGAGGACCAGCCGACTAGAAGGAAGATCCAAAAAGGGCTTGCCGCGAGCGAGGAAAATTGCGAGATGGCGCCATTGAAAAGAATATATGCGTAAGCCAATGTTGCGAGCAGGAGAAGCGAGGCTTCCAAGAGGCGCAGTCTTTCTTCGGCCTTGAAAAGATCCAGATGCGGGTGCCACCAGAGCAAAATCAGCGGGGTAAGCATGATGATGCCAATGATGTCCCCCATCCACCAGGTCAGAGAGCTCTGAAGAAATGATTGCTTCTCAATTGCCCCTGCCAGCATAAGGACAATGTTTCCGTTCAACGCCGAGATGCCTGCGCCTATCATGCCCATCAAGACGAGGCGCATGTAATAATGGAGCTTTTGCAGGTATGGATCAAAGTCCTTTCTTCTGGCAATCAGCCAGCAGGAAGCAAGAGCTTCCGCCGTGTTTCCAGCCGCGATGGCAATCCCGACAAGAAGTGGTTTCCCATCAATGATGTAGGTTGCCAAAGCACCTGCAAAAATGCCGATGGAATATCTTTTCCCCCCTTTGAGACATACGGCGAGAGCGAGACCGCTGGCTGGCCAAAGCAACGCAACAAATCCGCTGAGTGAATACTTCAGCGCGGCCTGGGAAAGGACGAGATAAAGAAGAGCGACGGCAATCTGCTTCAATAACTGTATCATGCGTATCTTCGTTCGCGGTTTGACTCTCTGAAAAACAGTTTTATCAATAATATTTTTAGAGAACAATATCATTTCAAGCGCGATTTGCAATCATCAGAACTCGTTGCCGGATCTGAAAACAACGGTCGCCAGATTATCGTGCCAAAATCGGATCAGTTCTCCGGCATCGGGTGCAATTCCCAAAAGTTGAACCTTATCTCGCACGAAGACACAAAGCACACGAAGTAAAGA
>DYRX01000097.1 GCA_020718525.1 Victivallis vadensis | reverse complement strand
CGGAAAGGACCGTTCCATGCCTTCCCGCCGACGCAATCGTGGAAGTCACCTGCCGTCTTGGATCCGCCGGACCGGAGCCAGTTTCAATTCCCCCGCTTCCGCTCTCAGTTTCCGGGATGGTCTATGACGCATACATTTTTGGAAAGCTTTCCGTGGATGCCGCAATTGCAAGAGACAGGAAGCTCGTTCTTCAGGCGGCGATGGCTCACCCGGCCCACAGGGATCTCGACTACATGGAGAAAATAATTGACGAGCTCTTCAGCTCCCACAAAAAATACTTGGGTGGGTTCCGGTAAAACACGTATAAATCTGAAAAAGCCATAGACTCTTCGATGTCCCATGGCTTAATCTTCTTATGATTTCCCGATTATCTCTCTCAGGAGCAAAGTTCTTTGCAGACTTCCGCCAGGACCTCAATGCCTTCCATGAGGGCATCTTCACTGATGCTGAGCGGAGGCGCAATTTTGATGCATTCGCCGCCAGTTCCAACCGGAGCAAACATGAGCAGTCCCTTCTGGAAGCATCTTTCATTGATTTTAAGTGCAAGTTCCGAGTCAGGATCTTTAGTGCCAGGCTTGACAACTAGAATTCCAGCGACGAGACCGTAGCCGCCGCAGACATGTCCAAGCACCTTCGGATGCGCCTTCTGTATTTTCACGCAGTTTTCGTAGAGCAGTTTGCCCATCCTGGAAGAATTTTCAACGAGCTTCTCCTCGTCAATGATATCCATGCTTGCGATCGCGCAGGCACAGCAGACCGGATTTCCAGAATGCGTGGAAGTCATTGCACCCGGAGGATATATGCTCATGACATCTTCGCGTCCTATGACTGCCGAAAGCGGCATGGCACCCGAAATGCCTTTTCCGCAGGCGATGAGATCCGGGGCGATTCCATAGTTTTCAAAGCCCCAATATTTGCCGGTCCTTCCAAAGCCCGCCTGAATCTCGTCGAATATGAGGAGAGCTCCGTGCTTGTCGCACCATTTTCTCAGCTTCTGCGCATAGTCAACTGGCATGAAATTGGGACCTACCCCCTGATAGGTTTCAGAAATCACGCCAGCCACATTGTCTGGATTGACTCCCAATTTCTTGAGACTGCTCTCAAAAAGATCGAAGCTCACATCCTCATTTCTATAGCCGTCAGGAAATGGAACTTGAACAAAGCTGTCGTCATTCATACCAATCCATTCTTTCAGCCTCGGTATGCCGCCTGCAAGCTGGGCGCCGAGTGTACGTCCGTGAAAGGAATTCACAAAGGAGACGATTATCTTTTTCTCCGGGCGGCTGCGCCTTCCCCAGGTCCTCGCAAGCTTGATAGTGTTCTCGGTCGCCTCCGAGCCAGTTGAAAGAAGAAAAACCTTGGTCAAGCCGGCAGGAGCCTTCTCAACAAGCTTCTTCACAAGCTCAGCTCTGCCTTTGTGGGGAAAACAGTATGTGGTAAGCAGTTTGCTGTCTGCGATTTCTTTCAAGGCGGATACAAGACCTTCATGCGCATGGCCCGCGTTGGTGATAAGCACGCCGCTGGACCAGTCAATCCACTTGTTCCCGTAGGCGTCGTAAACATTGAACCCCTCCGCCTTCTCCCAGACAATCGGCGGCTGACCCTGCATCGAGACAGGCTCGTATTTAAAGAGCGACTCAAGCACCGGAATTGACTCCGGCACCGGAAGCTTCGTCACAATCTTTCTGTTTTTCGTCTCAATCTTTTTGACTTCAACCGGCTTGAGCGAATACTTCCCTGCCATTTCACACCTCTGTCTATTGATTAATATTAATTATATCGCAAAGCGTCATAATATATCAGCTCAATGCGCAAAATCAATTGGACTTCAATTTTTCTTTTTGAAGTTTTTCAGCTTGAGAATCTGAGGACTTGTCTCCTTCCGGATCTGTTGCGCATTTGTCTGTCACAATTGCTCCCTTAGGTTCTGGGACATGACCTGCGAGCAAGGGATCATTCGTCTTTTGCATCCAGGAGAGGAGTCTTGAATCAAGATCGGCAAGCTGTTCTGCGTATTCAGTGGAGGCGGCAAGATTCTTCTTTTCCTCCGGATCAAAGAGGAGATCGTAGAACTCAAGCATGTCTTTTTTCTTGTCTTTGAGGCCGTTCTCAAGGAGAAGGGATTTTGTTGGTCCTGAATCTATGTTGGGCAAAACGACTCTCGGATGCTCGCCGTCATAATGCCGGATCAGCTTGTAGCGTTCCGTCCTTACGCTTCTTGCCGGCTCATACGCCGCATGGTAACTTATCTCTGAAAAAATTTCATCGCGGATTTTTTCGGAACTCCGATTCAGCAATGGCATAATGGAAAAACCTTCCAGCCACGGTGGCTTTGGAATGCCGGCGATGTCGCAGATGCTTGGGAATATGTCCAGGACAGAAACGAGCCCGTCAACGACTCTGCCGGCAAATTTTCCACCGGGAAACCTCATTATCAAGGAAATCCCGATTCCACTGTCGTAGAGCGTGCATTTGTGCAGAGGAAAGGCGATCCCGTGATCAGTTGTGAAAATCACTAGTGTCTCATCGGAAATTCCTGCCTCGTCCACAGCCCGGAGGATTTGCCCAGCGCATGTGTCGGCTGCCATCGCCATTTTCAGAAAGCCGGCCATGTCGCATCTTGTTTCCGGATTGTCAGGCGTTTTTGCTGGAGGCAGGACATTGTCTGGATTCAGGGGGCTGACATCAAGCGGAAAAGGACGGTGGGTGCATATCATTCCAAATGACAGAAAAAAACTATTCGGCGGCTTCGACCTGATGTATTTGCATGCTTCGGTGCAGTTGGCCATGTCTTCGGCGATCATGCGAATCCCACGATCTTCGCTCCGCTCCTTGCATTCTCCATACAATATTTTGTCGTATCCGAGTAGGTTTATCTTTGAATGAGGAGCTTCATGCTGTATTCCGCAAAGCACTGTCTCCCAGCCATTCCTTGAAAGATGTCCCGCGAGATGTCTGGAATAGTCCAGCCACTCGAAGCCTCTGTGCGCAAGACCAAGCATTCCAACTGAACGCGGACTCATCCCCGAAAGAAGCGCGGATCTGCTCGGCGAACATGTCGGTCCGCAGGTGAAATATTGCCTGAAAAGGACGCCTTCATGCGCCATTTTCATCAGATTAGGAGTTTGAATCCCATGCCCATAAGGACCGATCTGCCTGCCGCTGTCGTGCGTATGGATGTAAATAATGTTCATTTCCCTCCTCAGATGAAAAATTGAGGACAACGCGGCAGTAAATTTACAATTTCCGGGAAATCATGGCTTTACGACCGGAACATCTTTCCTGCCGTTTATAATCGAATTGGGATTCTCTTCAAGATAGTCGGAAAGGCTTTTAAGCGATTCGGAAAGCTGGTCTATCCGCTTCATTGTCTCCTTCGCCTCCGCCATCATGTCCCGCATCGAGTCAGTAGTCTCCGGAATTTCCGAGCGCTTCACTGTCGTCTCAAGTTCGGCGACAAAGGCGGAGACCTGATCAAGGGCGCTGTTCAATTTATTCGTGGCGTCGAAGATTGAAGATATTAGATTGTCCGTTTTCTGAGCTGTAATCGATTTTTTCAGCGAGTCTGTAATTTCGGCAAGATTCGCAGTGGCATCCTTCATCTGCTCAAGGGTATGCCGCACGCTTTTGTCCGCGATGAGCGAATTTGCGGAGTCAAGGAAAGTGTCGAGCTTCCCGGAAATCTTGGCAAAGTCAATGTGAGTGAGATTGAGAAGAGACTTGTTTGCCGCCTCCATCAGATCGCCGAAAGACAACTGCGGAACCGAAGGCATGTATGGCGGATGATCCGCTGGCAAAACATATTCCTTGGGCGGATATATAGCAGGATCGAAAATGGCGACCTCAACATAGAGGTCTCCTGTTATCCCAGCATACTTGAGCTGGCATCTCATTCCCTGCTCAACATATTTTTCGAGTTCGTTCTCGAAGTATGAAAATCCTCCGCGCATCTGAATTTCCTTGACGGCGTCGTAGCTGAACGCCTCAGGATCGAAATACATGAAGACATAGACATTTTCGTCAACGTTGCTGATCTGAATCTTGTTAACCTGGCCAATCGGAACGCCCTTGTACTTGACCAGCGAGCCCTTTCTGAGCCCCTGCACAGACGTTTCGATGACGGTCATGAATTCGTATGTCTCGGAGAAGTATTTAAGCACGCCAAGCATGGTGAGACCGAAAACCAGGAGGACCGAAGAGAGTATGACAAGTACCCCCACTTTGAATTTATTGCCCACGTTGCTCAAGATTGACCGCTCCATGTTGAATGACAGCCCGAATATATCTTGGATGACGCCAGAATCAAGATTTATTAGGAAATATTTACTTGCGTTCTCATCTCATGTGTGTTAGCATTTGACTTGCAGGCTTATCCTGGCACTGGCAAAATCATAGAAGATTCGGTCAACATGGAAGTGAATCAATGAGCAGAGACAAGAACGGCAAGGAGAAGTATCGCCAGAATAGACAAGATGAGAACGGATTGAAAGGCAAATTTTGCATTGTGACTGGCGGTGCCCAGGGAATTGGCAAAGGCATATGCCGCCATCTCCTGCAACTTGGAATGGGCGTCGCCATCTTTGACAATGACGCCGATGCCGGATTTGAAACGCTAGAAGAGCTCGGAGACTTGGGAGATCTGCAGTTCTTCCATGCGGATGTCGGGAGCGAATCTGACATGCGCGAGGCAGTTGGAAAGACGCTGGAGCATTTCGGAGCTCTGCATGCTTTGATAAACAATGCCGGAATCGCAAACCCTCTGATCAAAAAGGCGGAGGAGCTTGAACTCGCCTATTGGGAGAAAATCATTCGGATCAATCTGACTGGAGTTTTTCTAGCGGCAAAGCACTGCATTCCCCATTTGAAGACAACAGGCGGCTCAATCGTGAACGTCTCTTCGACCCGGGCGCTCCAGTCCGAACCGGATGGCGAGGCATATGCCGCATCCAAGGGCGGAGTCCTCGCGCTCACTCATGCGCTTGCAATTAGCCTCTCAGGAAAAGTCAGAGTCAATTGCATCAGCCCAGGTTGGATAGATACAAGTAAAAATAAAAAATCAAGCATCCCAAAAGGCAATGAGCCCACTACGGAGGATCATGAACAGCATCCGTGCGGACGCGCAGGGGAGCCTGCGGACATCGCCCACCTGGTCGAATTTCTGATCTCGCCAGAGAAATCCGGCTTCATTACTGCTCAAAACTTCATCGTAGACGGAGGCATGACAAAGAAAATGATCTACATATAGAGCCAATTGCAAGAGTCAAAACCGAAGCCGGTGAAGGAAATTATGAAATTCAGACGAGTCACAAAACCGTAGGCATATCCTCTGCGGTATGTCGAGGATTTTGTGGCGAAGTATGATTTCATAAGACCTTGATTACTAAAGGGTTGCCTGCGCACAGCGCGCAAGCAGGTGCGAGGCCTCCAATGGCTTCCGCAACGGCTCGGTTTATGACTTTTGCAACAGTTTTCAGCAGAATCCAGCTATTGACTTTGATAAAATTGCAACGATGATAAAGGGAAGCCCTTGACTGGAATTGATTTTAAGGAGAGCGATTCGTCTTGGCATCCAAAATTTTGAGCGGAAAGTTTGCACTCGTGAAAAGAATCCTTTGCTATGTTGTCGTATTTTTGTGCGGAGCCGCCGCAATGGGGCTAGAAATATTGGGTGTCAGACTGATTCAGCCCTATTCAGGTGCGTCGCTCCACGTGTGGGGATCCGTGATATCAATCTTTCTGGGAGGGATTTGCACTGGTTCATTTCTCGGAGGTGCGCTTGCAGACCGCAGACCGCAAAAAAATCTTTTAAGCGCAATTTTACTGATTCCTTCGCTCATGCTTTTGCTATCCCCGGTCTACGCAAGAAAATTCTGCGAAATTGTCTATTCAATGGACATGGATTCCCGAAATTCCGCCATGGTCATGGCCGGTCTCCTTTTTTTCATTCCAAGCGTAATAGCTGGGGCAGGCATTCCCTTCGTGCTGAAGCTTATGAATCTGGATCAGTCAAATATAGGATCCGGTGCTGGACGGCTCTACGCATTTTCCACGGTTGGAAGCATTGTTGGCACGCTCTTCACCTCCTTTTATCTCGTAGGTGAAATCGGAGTGGGCGGAGGAATGATGATTTCCGGAGCAATCTTCCTCTCCGCCTCAATCCTCTGCCGCCTTTTATAAAGAGCAGAAATATAATTGCAGAAATCCACAGGTGAGGGATCTCCGGCAAGGCAAAAGCGGCAAATGATTGCCGCACTCCACATGTTCCAAATAATTTCGCCATTTAGATGGAGAGGGTCATCCTGCTTCTAATCTGCGTCGGCAATCTCTCCGGAGGAATGTGCCTTCTGGGGGTCGGGATAAAAGGCGACATGCCCGTCGGCGAAGAGGATGTTGGACCCCTTTTTTCCGTTATGGCGTTTCGCCCAATTGTAGTATGCCAATGGATTGCCTGGACTCCAACTGCTTGCCGCTTCGTCCTTCACACCATGCCATCCCCATCCAGTAAACCTGCTGTCAGGACTGTCAATCAGAAGGACTTCCTTTGAAGGATTTGAAAGGCTTGACAGCTTGAGCAGTTGGCCCCAGTAGGAAGCCTCGCCTGGAGCACCTTTCCAGATATGAACATATTGACCTGGCATTCCGTATCCGATCACATTGCGCTTTCCAGAATAGCTCAGGCTTGAATAGGAAGGACATTTGAGGGATTCCTCGACTTTTCCATATCAATTCCCTTCGTTGGAAAGAAATTTGTAGACATATACTGAACCGGGTGGAAGCTCTGCAATTTCGATTTTTCCGTCTTTTAGTGCATCGCTGTCTATTATCGAATTTTTCAGGCAGACGTTCAGCCCCTCTAAATTTGTATCTCTCGGATTGCCGGAAATCGTGTGCAATGTTACGCTCCTTGCATTTTTAGCGGGGATTTCAAGGCTGACTGGATATGATTTGTCCAAGCTCCGGTTGACAAGTGCGACGCTGAACTGATCTCCATCCTTCATCGCATAGGCGCCAATCATGGGGATGGAGAGCTTTTCCGTATTTTTTCCGGGGGAAGAATCTCCCGGGAAACTAAATGTCTGAATGGGAGGATTCAGGACTTCGACTTTCGGAAGATCTCCGCTCATATGCCTGTTGCGGAGGATCATTGCAAGAAAAGCGGGGCAAGGCCGGAACCCCTGCACCATGCTTGTGTGACTGCTCCACCAGACCCCCTGCTTGAACGCCGAATAGCACTGCTTGGTCCAGCCCAGACGATAAGCACCCATCAGTCCGTCGAAAAACGCCACACCCATCGCCAGAGATTTGCCATAATTGTAATGCAAAAAAACTAGGAAAGCTTCCCTATTCTAATATATTTCTGACGCTATGTTATCAAATGCTAAAAGATCCTGGCACTTCATGCACGCGGCTGAGGGCTTGCCTCAAAACACTAAAATCAGTATTGAGTAGGATTGGAAAGAATGGATCCGTATATTATTTTGTGTCGCATCAAAATGAAATCATAAGGAGATTTTTTGTGAAGAAGAAGGCATTTTTTATATTTTCATTGATTGTGCTTTGCTCGGCAACTCGCACATTGCAGGCCTTTTCCAGCTATCCTGTCGCGCCATATTGGGCGGGCAATGGGACGGTCCGAGACATCCTTGTGAATGGAGACTTCCTCTACCTTGGCGGTGATTTTACATATATTGGCCTGCTCAGCGGCGGAGGGGCGGCGACAAGCTCTTCGAATTCGATCCTCGACAGGAATTTTCCAGTCGTTGACGGAACTGTTCATGCGCTTCTGTCGGATTCTTCAGGTGCCTTTATTGTGGGGGGCGCTTTCACAGCCCTTGGCTACGAGGGGAGAAAGAATCTCGCCCGGATCCTTCCGGACGGAACGGTTGACTACAATCTCACTTTGGGAACGAACGGGACGGTGACCGCCCTGGCGCTGTCTCCAGACGGGAACACATTGTTTCTGGGAGGAACTTTCACAAGCGTCGGAAATCTTAAAAGAACCCGTCTTGCGGCAATTGATCTGCAGGAGAACAAGGTTTTGGACTGGGCTCCGGAGCCAAGCGCGCAAGTCAACTCGATAGTTAGTTCCCCGGACGGATCGCAGATTTACATTGGAGGGAGCTTCACAAAAGTGGGCACCGAAACAAGAAACAGGCTTGCCGCCATCAGTTTTCCGGGGGCAGTGCTTGGAGCTTGGAATCCAAACGCGTCCTCGACTGTAAGCTCCATGCTTGTGTCGGACGACGGGAGCAGAATTTACGCGGGGGGAAGCTTCACCAGCATTGCTGACGAAAGCGTGAAATATCTTGCCTGCATTTCCTCGGATGGAACGCTTGTCGAATTTGCGCCTAACCCCAGCTCGACTGTTTCGTCAATCTGCTTCAACAGCGACAAGTCGGAGATATTCCTAGGCGGAGCCTTCACCAGCGTAGCTGGAGCTTCAAGAAAATATATTGCGTCTCTGCGCAGTTCCGACGGGGGCATTCTTCCTTGGACTGGTGCCGCGCTGAACGGTCAGGTTTCGGGCATCGCCTTGTCCCCTGATGCGTCTTTACTTTACATTTGCGGGACATTCACGAGCGCCGCTTCAGTTTCCCGCAGGCACGCCGCCGCTCTTCAGATATCAGACGGCTCTCTGGGTTCATGGAATCCTTCCTTTGACAAGGCGCCTGAAAAGATTGCCGTTTCATCTGATGGTGGCTTCGTCTATCTCGGAGGAGCCTTTTCTCTGGTGAACGGAGCCGATAGGAATTATCTTGCCGCCATTGATCTTGCTGGCGAAGCGATAGCATCATGGAATCCTTCGGCGAACAACAGCGTCCACTGCATGGCGCTATCACACGATTCAAAGATCATCTACATTGGCGGGGCTTTTTCTCAAGTCGCTGGCCTCGACAGGAACTGCATCGCGGCAATAAATTCGGTCTCTGGGGAACCAAACTCCTGGAATCCCAGCGCGAACTCGATCGTCCGCTGTCTTCATGTGTCAAAGGATGGAAAGACAATCTACGTCGGCGGTAATTTCACACAGATTGGCGGAGAAACACGCCAGTATATTGCTTCGCTTGGGCAGGCGAGTGGAACGGCACACGAATGGAATCCGAACGCAGATGCGGCGGTCAATGCGATAGAAGTTTCTCCAGACGGACTTCTCATCTATGCCGGGGGCAATTTTAAAAATATCGGGCAGAGGGCGCAGGCCTATTTGGCTGCCCTGGAATATGACACGGCAAAGGCGAAAGTATGGGAATCGAGCACAAATGCCGCAGTCTATTCGCTGGATCTTTCCAGCACAGGAGCTCTGCTTTTTGCTGGAGGCGCGTTCACGAAATGCTGTGGACAGGCGCGCAACCGGATCGCCTCGCTCACACCAAGCACCGGGATTGCTAACAGCTGGAACCCGGGTGCCAATTCCAGCGTTTCAGTACTAACGCTTTCCACAAATGGCCAAAGCATCTATGTCGGGGGTGCCTTTACTTCCGCCGCGTCCAGCACCAGATATCATGCCGCATCTCTAGCGACATCAGACAATACAGCAAATTCCTGGAATCCATCTCTGAATGGAAACTGTCTTGCATTTGCCGTCTCAGGCGACGGACTGAGTCTATATGTTGGCGGGGAATTTACAGGGTCTTCAAGCGTATGGACTCCATATTTTGCCGCATACAGATCCGGAGATTACCACTTGAATGTTGACTACGGATCGGGAGATGGGGACTATCCGGTAGGCGAAATTGTGGAAATCAATGCTGAAATTCCTCCGGAGGGGCGTTATTTCTACAAATGGACAGGAGCAACATCCTACATCAACGATCCGAATTCTCCTTCGACCAAACTGAGCATGCCGTCATCAAACATAAGCGTGAGCGCCAGTTATAAGTCAAACACCTGCAATGTCAAGTTCATTGCAGGCGATAACGGAAGCATCAGCGGCAAGCTGGAGCAGACTGTCAATAGCGGAGCTTCGACGAGTTCGGTGAAGGCAGTTCCTGCAATTGACTATCATTTCCTCAACTGGACCGGAGCGGATTTCAGCTCGACCAGTAATCCGCTACTTGTGAAGAATGTTTCTTCGGACATGGACATTACTGCCAATTTTGCACCAAACGAGGAGACGTTCCTGCTGATAATATCTTCAAATCCTCCGGATGCCGGCTCGACGGATCCTTCCGGAGACTGCCAGATTATGCCCGATAGGCCGATGCTAGTCACTGCGAGTCCTCTTGACGGCTGGCATTTCAAGTCCTGGACTGGGAGCGAGATTGTTTCGCTTCCAAATCCTTATGAAAATCCGGCAACGCTTTGGATCGAAGGCCCCGGCGAACTGCAGGCGAATTTCGCCCAGACTCCAAGCAAGGCAAGCATTTCATTCTCAGTTTCTCCGCCAGACTCCGGAACAACAAATCCGTCAGGAAGCATAAACGTTGACACCGGAGTCGAAACGCAGATATCTGCAAGTCCGGCGGACGGATTTTATTTCTATGCCTGGCAAAGCGGCGACGCGGATGCGCTCATAGCAAATCCCACGAGCGCCTCTACGGCGCTCACAGCCTTTGGCGACTGCGCTGTGGCGGCAATCTTCAAAAGCGAAGCTTCGGAGAACTCGCTCAGCTACGGAAAGATCTACACGCTTGACTATGCAGACGTGCCGGGAATTGCGAATTTCGCAAAAGCGCCTCAGTCATTTGCTCAATATGTGAAGGATGCCGAATCCGGAAAGACCGCCAAAGTGAATCTGAAGAACATGAGTAAATTTTCAGGTATCCCTTTGCCCTCCGCTGACACTCAATGGACCGGAAAGGTTCCCCTTCTGCCGTCGAACGTATGGAACGATAACAAGACTCTGACCTGTGCCAAGATTTTAAAGGCTAATCCCCTGAAGGATGTCGATGGAACCGTATATGCTTCTGCAACCGACTCCAATGGAGTCAAGGTCAAATCAGTGAAAACCGGAATTGTTTTGAGCGAGAAAAGTCCAGAAATATACGGGGTTTTCGATCTGCAGGGCAATCCCATTTCTGCGGCACTTCTGGGGCAGACAATTGTCGTGAAAGGGATGCTTTTCGGCTTTTCAATGCCCAAAGCCTGGGTGGAATACAAGGATGCCAACGGGAACATAAAGAAGCTCAATCTGAAGACCGACCGCAAGACTCTCGCATTCAAGGACTACGCCGGGAAGGATGCTAAATCGTGCATGGACATTTTTGGGGGACAGAGCGAGATCACGCTTCAGTTCCCGACGAAATGGCCTTCGTCATGGACGCACATAGGAGAGCACAACATTGTGATTGACAACAAGATATGCCGTGCGACCATAGTCTTCAGAACGCTTCCGTAGCTTCAGCTACGAAGCGCCAAGCCTGGTACGTGTTCCGTAAACAACGTTTGTCTACTGAATCCGGACCATCTAAAGATTCGCTGAACGACGTGGTTCCGTGAATATTTACAGTCAGAGAGTCTCCGCCCGGGCTTGTCCAGCAAACGGATGGAATTGTTGTTTTAAGACCATCTACATGAATCAAATGGATAATCGCAAAAATCAATGCGACGACTGAGAGTAAAATTAAGATTTCTTGATCCGTATAGGGAAAATTATAATCTTATGGAAAACACATGTGTTGGATTTGTTTCAATCGGGGTCGGGGTCGCTATCGGAATCGGAATAGATGCATGGGAATAATATCAGATCCCGATCCCGAGACCGACCTGTCTGCGTGATTGCACAGGCAGATAAATCCCAACAACAGCAATTTCCACGAGTCAGGAACTCTGAAATTACAATATAAAATTTTTTGGAAAATTGAAACTGCCCAAGCCCGGTTGATTTCAGCAATTTGGCACAGACTCAAAATGCCATTATGAAAAACCGCTTCAGTTGGCTGGAGCACTTCCAGCCGCCATACCGACGCCATTGTCAATCACGATGACATTGTTCAATGTTCCCTTGGGAAGCTTGGAGGGAATTATGATGAGCGCCTTGCTTGCTCCGGTTTCATAATTCATGTAGGCAGGTTTGCCTTTGTAGTCCTGGTAGCCTAGGGCGGCATCAGCCTCGCTGGGTTTGACAAGCTTCATTGTCTGCTGTTTTATAGCCCCCCCCTCGACAGTATATTCGCGCCAGACCTTAAGCGTCTTGGTCCCGAGCCACTGGCCTGAAATAAGCAGAAGATTGTTCCCTTTGGCGTCTTGGCCGCCGGATGAAATTCCGTTTATTATTGGTACTGCCAGCGCCATCGGACTGACTGACTGATCCTCTGCCTCCTTGCTCTCAAGACGGAGCTCCATGAGCAGATTCTTCTGGTTTTCCGGAACTGCCAGCCATGCCAAAGCGCTTGTGCCCTGTTTTTGAGCGTCCTTGAAGACCTTACTGTCGTAGAGCTTTATTTTTTGTCCAGAGGCACTGCACGG
>DYRX01000411.1 GCA_020718525.1 Victivallis vadensis | reverse complement strand
TTCATTTGCGATTGTTGAAATCAGCCCTCCCCCTAAAGTATTGAGGGCTGATATTATATACGTTATAAACAGAAAATAAAAAAAAGTAAAAAAAAGGAGGATTAAATAAATCGTCCGACATTTGATTCAAAATAGTGCGGAGTGTCAGTTGTACTGCTGGTTTTACTGGTATTGACTCATCAACTTCTGGCGTATGCCACTTTGCTGGTTCTGTCGGGAAAGGTTTATTCATTGGGAGAATTAGGCAGTTCAAATATTCAGATGGCTGGTGTCGCCACGGTTTAAGCGGGCATATAAATCGCTATCTTAAAATTAATGACCTTTCCCGCATCAAGATTTCAAGATGTTACTTTCTTAAAATTATTTCTTGTTGTTTTCTTTATTGCAGGAAATTCCCTCTCCCACAATTTTTCCGAAATATCCACCAAATAAAGCCGCACCTCCAATACCAGCAACAGCAGCTAATCCGCCTGTGCCTGCAACCACAATAGCTCCTCCAATGGCTAATGCAGATGCGCCTATATATTTCCCCGCTTGTCCATACATATATTGTTTTTTCCGTTCAATTATTTCCTCTTTGCTGTATGAAGTTCCACATTTCATACATTTTGATTCAGTCTCTGGGATTTTGTTGCCACAATCTTTGCATTCGAAGAAAGCCATAAACTTTTCCTTTCTGTCTAACTGATAGGAATTTTGATTTTCATCGTGGAGGACTGTACATGAGGAGAAAATAAAAGTCAAGCGTGAAATGCGAAAAGGGGCAGGAATCTCTTCGGGAAATGCCTTCCTCCCCCCGCTCCGGCAAGCGGAGCGGGGGGAGGAAGGCGAGATTCGGACGGGAAAGACAAAACCCTGCCAAAAATAGCCTGAAAAGCGCGGACTTCTCCCGTCCTGGTTTCATTCGGTTTGGAGGGAATTATCAGAAGTTGGCCAGGAATTCGTCAATCGGCATGTAGACTGGTTCGAAAGGAACGGTTTCAGGTTTTTCCGGTGGAGACCTTTCCTTCGTCTCCGTCAAGAGCCCGCAATGTCTGAGTATCCTCTCGATTATGTCCGCCTGGTCTTTCTTCTCAATGAAACTGATGATTCTCATGCGTCCACCACATTTCGGACATTCGAGCGGGGCTGTTGCGGATGGCGACTCCAAATTTCCCGCGCTGCGGAAACAGCAGTGCAGGTCGGACTACTGCGGGCGGTTGCTCCTCACAGCTCCGTGTATTTCCTGCTTATACCCCTGCTTTTCTCGACGGGATACTTCCTGTGGTTCTTTTCAATCTTCTCGAAGGCGGCATCAAGCGGGTCAATCCCGAGTTTGTCGGCGAGCCTCACAGCGTAGTTCAGGATATCGCCGATCTCCTCCCTGGCGTGCATCAGCTTGTCGTCGGGGAGCTTGAGCGACTCATCCTCGCTGAGCCACTGGAAGATCTCCAGCAGTTCGGATGCCTCCACGCTCAACGCCATGGAGAGGTTCTTGGGCGAATGGAACTTGTCCCAGTCCCTTTCGCTGGCAAAGTCCCTGAGCTTGAGCTTTAACGCCGTCATATCGTTTTTCACTGGCCCATCCTTTCTGTCCGACAATAAGTTTCCACGGTGTGCCCGGCCTTGCCTACTCACGGCAAAACAGGCAGAGCCTTCACGCAAGCTTCTGTCCAATTGCCTTCCCGATCCAGTCCACGGCTTCCTGCCTTGCGAACACAGTTATCTCCGTGACGGTGCCGGCGGGATCGCGCGGATCGCCCTTTGTCAGGAGCCTCACGGTGGAGTCCGGATTCTCCCAGTAGTATTGGTCAAGGTCCGCATCGGTCTCGAGGGGCTCTGCGCAGATTCCGTATTCCTCTGCAATCCTGTCCCAGGTCTCAGGCGGAATCGGGATGCCATAGAAAGATCGGGCGGTCTCGCCGGTGTCCTGCTGATGCCGCCTTATCCGTTCCTGGTCGCGCTTTGATATGAAGGTCATAAGTTGTCTCCTTTGTCTATTCCTGCTTCATCCTGGCGCAGTTGTCGGCCTTGCTCCCGAAGCCGCAGTTGTTGCAGAGCTTCGCGGGAACTTTGGAATTGGCCACCCATTTGCCGCAGACCACGCAGTTGTCCTTGCCGTTTAGTCAGCCTTCTCCTCGTAGGTCAAACCAAAGACCGTGTCTGTCAGCCAGCGGCGGAAGGAGTCGTTGTCCTGGAACTGCTTGAAGAGCTGGGCGTCGTCCTTGAACATCGCGGTGATCACGCGCTTGAGCGCCTTGTCGTGCTCGATGCGGGCGTTCTGGCGGTCGGAGTTCTGTCTGGCGTTCTGGAAGGCCGGATCGGCCGACACCTTCGGGGGGATGACCTCGATGATGCGTTTCTCCACGGATTTCGGGTCGTTGAACAGCCCGCCGAACTGGTCGTTGAAGGCCTTGATGATGTTCGAGAGCTTGTCCATCTCCGGCTCGGGTTTGCGGCCGCCGCCGCTCGTCGGCACCGGTTCGATCTCCGCGTCGGCGTCGGGCAGCGCGATGGCCATTGTCGCCTTCTTCTCGGCGCGGTAGCTGTCCATATCAATGGCTTCGAGGATGCCTTTGGCCAGGTCCTCCTCCTTCGGCGCGGGCAGTTTCGGGATGAGGAAGTTCAGGAAGATCGA
>DYRX01000410.1 GCA_020718525.1 Victivallis vadensis | reverse complement strand
CGGGCTACCACAGAGGTGATTATATGAGATTCTGGATTTTTCGCCCAAGCACTAGTTATAGACGGTCTTGCATGATATATGTAGGCGCAGGGCGAGCGTAATATCCTTCTTTTCCTATTTTTGCTTTATGTGTCTTTGTGAGAGAATTTTTTGAATCAGTTCCCGTCTTCGTTTCTGATTCTGGAAATCTCGGAAAAAATTATTTTCAATTCCTTGTTGATCTCCATGAATCTGGCAAGAAGCCGTTTTTTCTCGTCTTCAGGCAAGCCTGCATTTTTGAGATTCCGCGAAATGCCTTCTGATTCCTTACGCAGGCAGAAATCCTTTATTTTAACGACGCACTCTCTGGCTGCATTTTCCACCCTGTCTGATGGAATATTGGAGCTTTCCGAGAGGATTCTGCCGAGAGAGGCGGACGGATTTTCTGTCAGGGATTCCAATAGAGCTTTCGGAGCGAACTCCCACTCGCCGTTCAAGCTCATCGAAACAGTTTTCTCCAGAGCCTTGCCCAGCGGAGAGGGACTTATCATTTCCGGGGGTAGAATCTCGCCCAGCAACTTTGCCGCCGTTCCATGCGCAAGCGCTATCTCCAAAAGCGCCTCCTGGGCTCTTTCCCTTGAATCGGAATCGTCCTCCGCTTTTTTGGCGTCAGATATTTCTTTTCCGGAATTGTCCTGGGAATTTCCTGATGTTCTCGAGCCGATCATGCGCTCCTTTTTGAGCTCGGAAAATATTGCGTCGTCGCTGACCTTCAACCTTGCGGCAAGCTCCGAGCAGTAGTCCGCCCTCACTATCGGGCTTTTTATCCTCGCAATCAACTGGACCATCTTTCTTCCGACCGCATCCTTCCCCCATGGCGTGCCGATGTCCTCCTTTGACGAGAACAAATCAAAAAAGAAGTCGAAAAAGTCGAGCGCCTCTGAAAATGCGTCGCTCAAGGCTTCGGGACCGTGCTTTGCAAGGAGAGAGTCGGGGTCTTCTCCCTGCGGAAAGCCGATAAGAAGAACTTGGAAGTCCAGGGGAAGCAGAATTTCCATGTTACGCAGAGCCGCCTTCATTCCTGCGCCATCGGAATCGAGCGCAAGATAAATCTTTGACGTATAGCGCCTTAGAAGCTTCGCCTGCTCCTCTGAAAATGCCGTTCCAAGGGGAGCAACCGCCATCTGATAGCCAGCGCGATGAAAGCTTATCACGTCAAACTGGCCTTCGCATAGAATTGCAAGCTTCTTGTCCTCCATCTCCTTGCGGGCAAGATTCATACCATAAAGGAGACGGCTCTTCTTGAAGATTGGAGTTTCCGGACTGTTTATGTATTTACCGCCTTCGAATTTCGCCTCTATAGTCCTGGCGCTGAAGCCTACCACCCTCCCCTGCTCGTCCCAGACCGGGAAAATGAGTCTTTTCCTGAAGCGGTCGTAAAAGGACGAGCTCTGTTCGGATTTGGCGGAAATCCCGGCGCAGAAAATTTCCTCGTCCGAGTATGACATGCCTCTGCAGAACTTGATCGCCGCGTCGAAGGAGTCCGGTGCCGCGCCCAGCCTGAAAGCACTGATGATGTCTTCGGGAATTTTCCTCGCGGCAACATACTCGGAAACCTCGCGGACCCTGGATTCGAGAAGATTTCGGTGGAACCACTGAGAGATAAGATCGTTGAGCTTGAAAAGACGGTCTTTGCCGATCTTGGGCGCATTTTCCCTGGAGATGTCGGCGGCGCTGTTCTGCTGGTTCTGCCCCCCTCCCCTGCTCTCCTCGTAGCGAATCGGGATCCCGCATCTGTCGGCAAGGTAGTGAACAGCTTCGGGGAAGTCCATATTCTCTTTTTCCATGACAAAATTGAATATGTTTCCGCCTTTGTGACAGCCGAAGCAATAGTAGACCTTGAGATCTTCGTTTATCGTGAACGATGGTGTCTTTTCCTGATGGAAGGGGCACAGGGCCTTCAATCTCCCACCTGCCCTCTTGACCTGAGTATAGCTTCCAATGATTTCAGCTATGTCGGCTCTTGACAATATCTCGTCTATGACATCTCTTCTTATGATTCCAGGCATCTTGACAGGGATCCTAGCTTTTTTCGGTCGTTTTCTTCTCTTGCGAGCATATGATCATCGCGCCGATCACTCCCGGAATCCAGCCGAGAAGCCAAAGCAGTGTAACAATAAGCAGGCTTCCGCATCCTTTGTCAATGACGGCAAGCGGCGGCAGAAAAATACAAACAAGCGCTCTTCCTAAACTCACTGCAGTAAATCCTTTCTTTTCATAACGGTTTCAGGATAACGTCCATACACCGATAATACAGTAGCAAAGCCTTTTGTCAAGCAGGTCAATGATCGGATAATCCTAAGCAATTCCTGAAATCTCCGCAACCGAAGTTTCAATTTCCACGCTAGACGAGCATAGCAAATCATATCAAAATTTTTGCTTGCGTTTTCTGTGGTCGAGTATAAGGTATGAGACAGGGGACAAACAAATGAGTTCGAAACGTGTTGGCGGGAAGAAGGACGCTGGCAAGCCACGTAGCATGGCAAAGACGGGCATCTCGCCAGAGCGCGTCAGAGAAGAGCTGCCCGCTCAGGACACGGCAGATTGCTCCGCTTCCAGCTTTCCAATCGTGGGCATCGG
>DYRX01000409.1 GCA_020718525.1 Victivallis vadensis | reverse complement strand
GAAATTATAATCTTATGGAAAATACATATGTTGGATTTGTTTCAATCGGGGTCGGTGTCGCTATCGGAATCGGAATCGAGGCATGGGAAGAATATTCGATCCCGATACCGATAAATCCCAACAACAGCAATTTCCACGAGTCAGGAATTCTGTAATTGTACAATCAAGGCACATTATGGAGCTGAAAAGGAAAAATTTTCCCACTCAGAAAATTGCACTGCAATTTTCATTGGATAATCTGGCGCGGAAGTCTGCAGAAAGAATTACGCCCGGATTATCTAGGTTGAAGCTCCTAGCTGGATGGTGCTCGAAAAGGCTCAGAACTTGTTTTAGCGTTCGGATCACCTCCGCCGGGCTTGTCCCTGTGGGGCAAAGATTGGGGGAAAGGCGTAAAAATAGCCTTTCCTCCCCAATCTCCACCCCACTGCCACAAGGGCAGTGGAGACGCATCTCACTTTTCGAACAGATTCTAGCCGATACGCCATGTGCCGGAGCAAGACTTAAAGTCCTTGCTTTGGCTCTGGCGTTTTGCTTTCAAATCTTTTCCGGAAGCTCGTTCAATCTTCACGCGGAGGAGTCTAAAAACATGAAGAAAATTGTCAAAACCGACGAAGAATGGCGGAAGATCCTCAGTCCCGAGCAGTATCGTGTCACGCGAACTAAAGGGACTGAATGCGCTTTCACTGGCGCATTCTGGGACTTCAAAGGCAATGGAACATTCAAGTGTGTCTGCTGTGGAAGCCCCCTTTTCCGCACGGATTCGAAATTCAATTCTGGCACCGGATGGCCCAGCTTCCGCAGACCTTTCTCGGAAGACTCCCTGATATGCAAAGAGGACAATTCCCACGGCATGAACAGGACAGAAGTCCTCTGCGCCGTCTGCGACGCCCATCTGGGGCATGTCTTCAACGACGGACCGGCTCCGGAAAAGACTCGCTTCTGCATCAATTCAGCCGCCCTAGTTTTCGAGGAGGACAAAACCCCTTTGCGAGCTCAAAGCTCTCTTGAGACCGCGACGTTTGCCGCAGGATGCTTCTGGGGAATAGAAGCAGTCTTCAGAAAAGTGAAGGGTGTTGTCTCTGCCAGGGTCGGATATACAGGAGGCTCCGTGCCAAGTCCGACCTACAAGAGCGTCTGCACTGGCGACACTGGCCATGCGGAAGCCGTTGAGCTACAGTTTGATCCGTCTAAAATATCCTTCCCGGAACTTCTAGATGTGTTTTGGCTCATCCACGATCCGACGACCCTGAACAGACAGGGACCCGATATAGGTACCCAATACCGTTCAGCCATATTTTATCACAGCGAAGCGCAAAAAAATGAGGCTGAAAAATCCCTGGCTGCTCTCAATGCCTCTGGCAGGCTTTCGAAAAAGGCGGTGACAGAAATTGTCCCCGCAAAAGACTTCTATCCAGCAGAAGAGTATCATCAGAACTATATCTCGAAAAATCCTTCCAGGGCCTGTTCGGCAATCCACAAGATACCAGCCAGATATCTCGCTCAATGATTGGCGGAGAAGACAGATTCATCAGGACTGGATTTCTCATCAGCATGCTAGCATTTTTTACTGGAGCGACGCTTGCCGGAACCATGGTGAAGCTCGGTTCTCCCATACTAGGAGTTCTGTTCAGCAACCTGATTGTGATAATTGCGCTGATCTTGACGGCTCTCGCATATTCCAATGGAAGCGCCAGGATATTTTTCTGCGATAATATGCAGATTGGGATTCCGAAAATCAATGACTTCGCGAACGCTTTCATTGCCGAACTGATTGTCCTGCCCTGCATTGTCGCACTGAATATCCTGATTGAATATTTTTGCATGGCAAACGGCATTGAAGTGAAGCAGACCCAATTCTACAAGCTCTACTCGCAAAGCGGAGAAGCTGGCAGAGCCGTCATGGCTTTGCTGGCAGTGCTTGCCGCTCCAATTTCGGAGGAGATCATTTTCAGAAATGTCTTCTTCCGCCTTCTCATGAAGATCGGTGCGCCAGGAATTTTCACTGCGGCGCTAATATCGTCGGCATTTTTCGCATTCATTCACTTTGACGCCTTTTCCTTCGCCTCGCTTTTCTGCCTCGGCATCGCTTTTCAAATCCTATGCGTCAAGACGGGAAATATAAATTCCACCATCATCATGCACTCCCTGCACAATTCGATCAGCATTCTCGCAATCTCTCTGTAGCATCCCAAGCGATGTGAACTGGAACGATATAGTTTTTCATTTTAATAAATTCAAATTGTTAATCTATTTTCCTTGAAAAACTATAGCCTGGTTTTTTTCAACCCCAGGACAGGGAAATGGAAGCCATTGCGTCCTGTAGGGACGGTGCAGGGAACCGTGTGCCTTCAGCACGCATGATCCTATTTTACGATGGATTCCTATGGTTGAAACGTATGTATCGCTATCAGCAAAGCGGTTATCGTAATCGCTATCGCAATCGGGAAACGAATTCAATCGCCTGCCCGAGCACTGGACAGGGATTACGACTACGAGAGCGATAGCGACTACGAACAGCATAGTTCACTGAATATACGTTGAAACCATAGGCTGCGTCCCTCCGCTACTCCGCGGCTAAAAAAGTGCCAATTTCATTTTCACATGTCAAATCGGATAAGGA
>DYRX01000005.1 GCA_020718525.1 Victivallis vadensis | reverse complement strand
ATACAAAAGACCACAGGTAGTAGCCCCGATTTTTCTATGCCCTGTGCTGTGGATTCGAAACCAACCGTATTTTTCCGTTCCTTCCTCGGACGAGATTCATGTCGCCCCTCAGGCGAAACAAAAAAATCCAATCCCAAATCTTGCCCGTCAATATGCGCCTTTTCCGGTGATGACTGCCGGAACGGTAAGAATAAGAATTTTCATGTCCTTCCAGAAGCTCTTGCTGTGTATGTATTCCTTGTCCAGCTCGGCCTGAATCTTAAATGGGATGTCGCTTCGTCCAGATATCTGCCAAGTGCATGTGATGCCAGGCTTGGCATGAAGGCGCTTGCGGTCTTCCAGCGTGTATTCCGCGACTTCGCGGGGCAGGGGAGGGCGGGGACCTACCAGGCTCATGTCTCCGATCAGAACATTGAAAAGCTGTGGCAGTTCGTCTATGCTGAATTTTCGTATGAAAGCGCCAATCTTCGTGATTCTCGGATCTTTCTTCATCTTGAATATCACGCCGTCCTTTGACTCGTTGTCCTGCTTGAGCTGGTCCTTTAGTTTTTCCGCGTTCTGAACCATGGATCTGAATTTGAAAAATTTAAAGTGCCGTCCGTTTTTCCCGACTCTGATCTGAGAAAAGATGAGAGGACCTGGCGATTCGATTTTGATCGCGATGGCAAGAAGGGTGAAGAATGGCGAAGCGATGAAAAGCGCCGTGGATGATACGAGGATGTCAATTGCGCGCTTGAGAAAGTATGATAATGCGACAGTTGACTTCCACGCCACCATCTTAAGTCCCGAAGGGAGCAGTTTGTCCTTGCGGCGGGCGGAGATGAACTTGTCAATCATCTCCTCTCTGTTCCGTCTCTCATTTATTTCCATTGGAATCCTCCATAAATGCTTTCCATTTAAGAACTCTGAACACAAAAAGCGGGTTGCCGATCACATATCTTTTCCACATGCGGGCCGGTTCCTGAAGGAGTCTGAATATCCATTCCAATCCAAGTTCGCGCATCCATTTCGGCGCTCTGGGAATTCTCCCGGAATAGAAGTCGAAGAGCCCTCCGACACCAATGCAGACTCTTGCCCCGAGGGCGGAAAAATGCTCCGTTATCCATTTCTCCTGGTATGGTGCGCCAAAGGCGACAAGAAGAAAATCCGGGTCGGCTTCATTTATTTCTGAAATGACTTTAGCAGACTCCTTGGCTTTGTCGAAATAGCCGTCCCTGACTCCGCAGAATTTCACCCCGGGATAGTTGCTCTCGCAGTTTTTTCTGACAGCGTCGGCAATTCCTGGCTTGGCTCCGAGAAGGAATATTTTGAAGCTTTTTTCCGCGGAAAGGCGGCAGATGAACGGGAACATGTCGGTTCCGTTCACGTTTTCTATGAGATGGGTCCCCATTATCTTGCACGCGAGATTGATTCCTGAACCATCCGGAAGGACAATGTCCGACTTCGCGAGATTATCTGCGTACTCTCTGTCGGAAACGCTCTTGTTGAGACAGTCCGGATTGATGAAAAATACTTTTTTACGATCTCCGGAAACTATGGATTTCTCCATGAATTCCAGAGCCTCAAGCATCCGCATATTTCTGAATTTGACGTTCAGCAGATTAATTTCCGGACGGTATGCGCTTCCCTCGCTTCTCATAAGAGCCGCAGGAATGCTCTTGAGAATTAGAACTATGTCCTTTGAGAGGTCCCTTCTAAATACATACTCCCACTCAGTCCCAATTTTCCCCTCATGCCCTATCTTTCCGCTTTCCCTGACAAACCAAAGATTGAAAATGCCAGGCTTGTCCCTGAGGAGATAGGCGTTTTCCGGAAGATCCGGTCTGCTTCCATAATCTTCTATTCCAATGCCGACAAGGGCGATTTTTCCCGTTAGAACGTAGACGAACAATGAAGCCTTTCTGACAAAATAACGCCTGGAATTGAAGAAGACGATCTCGAGTGGCGCTCCGTTCTTTCCATAGACGGCTTTTTTTTCAAAGACCGGCTTGCCTGTGAAAATTCTTTTTGCGAATTTCGCAATCCCAATCGGGAGGGTGAAAAGGAAAATCAAAGGGAGCGAGATGGCGATTTCGAAGATTCTACGGAGGATTAGCGCCATTCCTCTGCAGGAGACGGAGACGATTTTTTTTGCAGAGGCGCGAAATGTCCCCTGAACTGAATCGCTCAGATTCGATTCTATGCGATCGAGATCATTTTTTCTTCGTTCTTGAATCATAGATGTCCAAAATTCCCTTGACGTGCTTTTCCCATGAAAAGATGGAGACTCTCTCTTTGCCCTTGGAGGAGAGTTCCGCCGAGAGCGCCTGATTTTCAAGTATTTTTCCTATTGCGGCGGAAATTTCATCTGGATTGGCGGGATCGAAAGTCATGGCTGCAGATCCGGCGATTTCCGCAAGCGAGGAGCAGTTGGAGCACGCGCATGGGGCGCCGCAGGCCATCGCTTCGATCAGAGGAATTCCAAAGCCCTCGAAGAATGACGGAAAAACGTAGAGCGACGCCCCCCTGTAGAGATGGGGCAGATCTTCGGACGCGACGAATCCAGTGAAGACGATACGATTGGCGAGCGGGGATGCCTTGGCGTACTCGTGAACCTTTTCGGCACCAGTCCAGTCGCTTCCTGCCAGAACAAGGGCATACTTTTCGATTATAGACGCCGGAAGCCTTTCATACGCCTTGATGAGGTTGAGATGGTTTTTGCCGGGGTGCTCTATTCTGGATATGTAGAGGATGTACTCCTGGCCAAACGCAAATTTGTTTCTTGTCGCAGTCGGATCCGAAGGGAAACTGAGATTGCAGAGACTGCGGTCATATCCGTTGTAGAGGACTGTCACCTTGTCGTCTGCGATTCCGCAGTGCGAGACTATGTCCTTTTTGGTGCTTTCGCTCACGGAGACTACCGCACTGAGCCTGTGTAGAAAAAATGGTATGAGCTTTTCAACGTAGAAGGTGCGGAAAAGATCGTATTTGCCCTTTATGTGCAACTGAGAGAAGTCGTGGACGGTTCCTATTGAAAACAAAGGACTTATGCATATGACTCTCCTGTTGGCGGCGGGCAGGAAAATAAAGTCGTAGCTTGATCTTCTTATTGTGAAAGGGAAGATGAAAAGATGCCAGAGCATGTTGCGAAGCGGGCTTGCGAATCTGTCCGCTACAACAATGAACTTCGCCTTCGGAAAGCGTTTTTCGAGCAGATGCATGTCTCTGCCGAGCGCGGCGACAGTCACATTGTTTTCCTTGAGCATTTCTCCTAGAACGTTGAAGATGTAGTTGGATATTCCAGATTTTCCCTCGTCCATAGGCATTGCTGAAAAGAGTATGTTTTTCATTTGAGATCCTCTATTGAGTTCAAAAATGAACTGACAAAAGCCTGGTCGGAATAGTCCAGGCGCACAGTGTCAAGCCCGTTGGCTCCGAACGTCCTCATCATGTCTTCGGAGCCGGCGAGCTCTTCAATTTTAGCCGCGAGGTCTGCGACGTCACCGGGTTTTGCCAGAAGTCCGTTCCAGGAGTCCCTGAGCCACTCGCGAACGCCGCCAATGTCGAAAGCGACGACAGGTCTGCCGCGCGACATTGACTCGATTCCTACCAGTCCGAAGGGCTCCTGCCAGCGCGACGGCAGGACAGATATGTTCGCCCAGTCGTAGAGCGGAGCAATATCAGTCGCCCTGCCCATAAACGAGACTTGGGAAGAAAGTTTGAGTTCGGAGCAGAGCTCCTTTAGAAAGGATTCGTCGTTACCAGTGCCTGCAATTCGCAGTTCAAAATCAATTTTTAGAAGCTTTGCGGCGTGCAGAAGAAGGTCTGCGCCCTTTCCGCGTATGAGCTGTCCAACGAAGAGAATTCTGAAAGCGCCGCATCTTTTATTTTCTGTCTGCTCGCCGGATAGAGCGCGGAGAGGCGGCTTGAGTTTTGCTATCTTATTGCTGTCGAATGAATTGGAAATCAGATTTTCCCTCATATATTCCGATATCACTGCATATTTTCCGCATCTGCGTATCTCCGACAGCATTGCCATCCGTGCAAATGGATTTATCATTTTGACGCCCGAGGCGCTCCTTTCGAGAAGTGTGGAGCACAGCGAGCAGAATGGTAGAGAAAATGGGCGCGTGCAGTTTTTTCTGTTGACCGGGAAGTATTTGTGCCTTCTTATGCAGTAGTAGTCGTGGTCGTGGACGACCGCGAGCGTTTTGAAGCGGCGGTTCAGTTCCCTTAGGAGGCGGATATCGCAAATCTTATGGATCATGACCATGTCCGGGGATATAGACGCGATCTGATCCAGAACATTTCCAGTGGCTCCGTCCTGTGGGAGAGTCAAGTGCTTCTCGAAGATGGAAGCCTCGGTCTGGGCGAGCTCTCCTTCCTCGAAAAGGGCGAATATCGAATGACCGTCCCTCTTCAAAATCCTCGATGAATCGAAGAGGAAGCTTTCTATTCCTCCAATTCTTTTCGCGTATCTGCTTGCCATCAATATCTTCATTTTAGAAAGAAGTCCCTTCTGCCTCTGTAGGCGGAATGCCTTTGAATGAATCTGTAGATGATGCCGTCAGGAATGCTCAGGACATTCCCAGTTTTTGCAAGATAGGCGGCGTCCCTTGCCGACTCGGCGAGAAGGGGAAGTAGAAAGCTCCTCAAAAACTTGGGGCGCTCCCCGAATATCCTCCCGTCCGCCAGCCCCTCGTTGTAGAAGCGCTTCTTCAGTTCTTTCCTGCTGTAGTTGTGGGAATGCTCCACTACCGCGCTCGGGACATATCTTATTTTCCATCCGAGATTCTTGATTCTCAGCGACCATTCTACATCCTCGGAGTATTGGATCTTCTCGTCGAAAGGATGCTCTTCGAGAACTTTTTTTCTTGCAGCACTGCTTGCGAGGGAGAAGAAGTGCCTCCATGTCGCGGAGATTCTACCGTCGCCGTAGGCTCTCAGGTTGTCCTTTGCGACAAGCAGATCCGCATCAGGCCTTGGCAACTGGTTTGCAAAGCAAGCTCCGACATCGGCTTCGCTGACTAGCGGCTCCAGAAGATTTTTCAGCCAGTCGGAATTCATCGGGATGCAGTCAGAATTGTTGAAGACGATCAGCTCGCCTGCGCATTCTTTGACCATCGAATTGAGAACCTTTCCGGGGACATAGTCCTGCGGGCGTATCTGTCTGCATTTGTTGGAGTTGTATTTTTTTATGATTTCATATGTGCCGTCGCTGGAGCCGGAGTCAATGTTGAGCAGTTCGAAATCCTTGAAGCTCTGCGAGAATAGGCCCTCCAAAGTCTTTTCGATGAACTTGATGTCGTTCATTGATCTCATTACTATGCTTGCAAGAGGCCTGCTCATTGCGGGTTCTCCTTTCTAGAGGCGAAGCTGTCGGTCATGATCTTGAAGTAGTCGCCGACCCAGTTCGGTTCTGACGATGGCTTCCCGGTGGAAAGAAAAGCCGCATAGGAGTCCTCGTGCTCGGGGGCGAATCCATGCATTCCGGGCAGAGCCTTCAGACCCATGTCGCAGGGCTCGATCTGAACGCCGGGATCCATCAGAAGAATCGCCTCCCCGTACATATTGTCGGCAAAATTTATTCTGTATCGAATCTTCTCTGCTTCGCTGAGGACTCTTGAGCGCGGCATTTTCGTGAGGGCGTCGCCGAGCTCCTCCCTGGCGCGGTCATTGAGAAACCAAAATCTCGACATGGTGGAGTCATAGACCGCCGCATAGTCTTTCCCAAATCTGAATCCGAGCTTTTCGACCAGTCCCATGATGTCTTCGACCCCGCTTTTGCTCGTCATTCCGTGGTCGGAGAAGACTGAAATTGATATTTCCCTGTAATGCTTTGCGGCGGTGTCGGCGATCTTCCTGATATGCGAGGAATACCAGTCCAGCTTGACTGGTATCTTTGCGCCATTCTTTGTAACCATGTGAAGAAGTCCGTCCATGGCTGCTGTGTATAGGAATGCGAAGCTTATATCCTCTTTTTCAATGTCCCTCAGGAGAGCGTCAATGTTCTCCTGCTCGGAGAGCCTCCAATTTGAAATGTGGTACGGAACATTTGCATCGCTGAGGCGGTCGGCGAGGTTTGGAGTCGGAGAAAGCCCCCCCGGAACAAAGATGTCTGTCTTTTCAATGTAGTCGAAATAATGGATTTTCTTGAAGCTCATCGCATACATTTCAAAATATCCGGTGAATCCATAGGCTTTCGCGACGCACTTGGACAAGACATGTCTGAGTCTCCATTTTGCGGCGATCTTCTCGGGAAGAAGCCCGAGGCCCAAAAGATGAAAAGCCTTGAAGGGAGATTTGTCCGGAGCGTAGTAGTAGAAGCTCAGATGCTTGTGGACGATTGGCGGAGTGCCGGTCAAAATGGTGGGAATCGCTGTCGAGGAATAGCCGAACTGCATCCCTGCCGGACGGCGGTATGCGAGCATGTCCTCAAGAAAGCCTCTGCCTTTGATCACCTCCCAGCCCATCGCGTCTATGAACATGAAAATGTCAATCTTTGGCTTCATTTTCCGGCTCCTTTCTGAGGGTGATCAGCGCAATTTCAGGCGGGCAGTTGAACCTTGCGGGCGCGCCACTGCTTCCCGCTCCGCGGTTGGTCAGACCTGTCAGATTTTTATAGTTCCAGATGCCGGACGCCAGACTGCGCGGAATCTTTGCCTGTATCAGAACTGGAAATCCGGGGACTGGGCATATCTGGCCGCCATGCGTGTGTCCAGCCAGGTAGAGGTCGAATCCGGCTTTTTCCGCTTCGGCGTAGAGTTCAGGCGAATGGCTGAGAACGATTTTGAATGAATCCGTAGGGATACCAGCGAGCGAGTCGGCAATGTTCTGAGAGGAATAGTAATGGCAGTCGTCCAGTCCGCATACAAAGATGTCCGCCCCGTTCCTTGATATTTTCATGCTTTCATTGATCAGCATAGCGACGCCAGCCTGATCGAGAAGTTTTGCGATTTCGTATTCGTCGTGGTTGCCCAGTATTCCTGCGACAGGTTTGTTCTTCTTAATCAGCTCCGAAATAAAACTTCTCATTCTGTCGCAGACGTTTCTGGTGTTGCCGCTGTTGTGGAATCTGTAGTCCCCGCCGAGGAGGCAGAGATCGAATTCCAGGGGCATTATCTTTTCCAGCATTTTGTCCTTCAGCTCTGGCATTCCGTCAATGTGCAAGTCCGATATGTGAAGGAGTCTGAATCCGTCGAATTCACTAGGAAGCCTCTTGAAATGAAGTTCACGTTCGCTGAGTTCAATGTCCAGAGCGTTTTTGTAGCCTTTGTCTCCGAGTCTTGTGGAATTGAGTATCAGCTTGATTGTCTCCACAATAAGCTTTATGTGCATCAGATGTATTTTGCACGGGGTGTCCCTGGTGAGGATTGAGATCCTCGCCTGCAATTCCTTGATGCGCCTCTGATCTGAAACTGGTCTCATAAATTTATGGATCCTCGGGGGAAGCCCGGCGGACTCCTCCTAGTTTTTAGAACTCTTTTTTTTAAGTATTCTCGTCAATCTGACAATCGGTCCATTGAAGCATCTGAGCCCGAATTTGTGCGAGAAAAACTTACTCCATTCCGCGCGGACATTCCTTTTGACGGAGCGCTTGTCGCAGATTTCCTGTAGAATCGAGATCATCTTTTCACGATGCGGGGCAAAGTTCTCCAAAGTCAATTTTCTGATTTCCTGCGCAGGCGGGGCTGTCTTTTTCATCACTTCAACCCCTTCGAGGACGGAATCTGGCGTATCCTGCGCCGGGAAAGCGTAGGATTTGTCGAACATTACATCTCTTCCGCCGATGTTTGCCGTTGAAACGACGGGAAGTCCGGAAAGGAGATATTCGGCGCTCACGAACATTGCACCCTCTTCTGCGGAGAGACAGAGTCCGCAATGCGCTTCGCACATGTTTCTCGACATGAATCTGGAAAACGCCTTGCGCTTCCAGTCTGCGTTAGGAAGAGCGCGCATAACCTCATTGAAGTGCCATTCCTCCTTCATCGAATAGTCGCCTATCAGGCGCAAAGACTTGATCTTGGAAGCCAAAAAATGTCTTTTGAAGGGGGTTATCCTTGCGACGTAAATCGCATCGTACTTTTTGGGGACATTGTAAATGGAGTAGATATTTTCATCCAGAAAAGCGTTCTGATGGCAGAATTCCGCCCTGACTCCAGCGGCCCCGACCAATCTCTGCTCGTTTTCGGAGTTACAGAGGAAAATACTTTCAATTTCCGGATTTGTCCTCTTCAAATCCGCAATCTCCTTTCCGACTTCTTCGGCTCTTTCCTGTGTTTCCCGATGCCATCCGAATTGAAAGATGAAATGGGCTTTTTCTCCGGAAAGCGAGTGGATAATATCGTCCTTGCATTTCTGGAAATCTTCGAAATAGCTGATGAAGACCGGCGGATTTCTGAAAATCACATATACCGGCAATGAGTCTCCGTCAATAAGATTTTTAAGGCGTTTCGCAATCTGAGCTATCATATGCTATTCTCCCTGTCCTCTTCGTGAGTATATCTGAATTCTGCCTCTTTTCGTTTTAAACTCCTTGATCAGCTCCAGACCCGGCACGCCATTGTCAAAGACGCCGAGCAGTTCCGGGTTTGCGAGTTTCGCAAATTCCTCATAGAGAACCAGGATCTCCGCGTCCCTCTTTTCCATGTCAGGGGCAAGATCTGAAGGATCTGTCGTCCAGAGACGGGGAATCGGCTTTTTTCCCGCCCAGAACGAGCTGGACAAGACGTATCCGTATCCGTCACCGCAGATCAGCTTGGAATCGTCGATGTTGGCGGAGATCCAAGTTCCGATCTCCTTGTGGAAAAGTCTCAGATCGCGGCTCCTCCACGCGAGGACAGGGATGAATGGGATCTGAAGCGCGACAAGCGCGAGGCAGGAGAGTCTGGAGACGCTTTGCCTGGCGGTTTTATCTGCGACAAAGACGGAAAAGATCCAGAGTCCTGCCGATCCCCAGATCATGGAGACGGCGAGCGAAAGAAAGAGCATTCTTGGTTCGACATGGACAAGCGGATAGAAGATGAACGGGAAGATTCCGCATAGCGCAAGCGGCGCGGCGGACTTGTTTTTGCCCAGAAACGCTCCACCAAGCAGTCCCGCGAATGGGATGAAAAGAGCGAGAGGCGAGAGAAAGACTCCAGGCACCCTCTCCGCCATGTAGAAGACATTTTCCCGGAAATGCCGGACAGTGCGGGACAGTGCGCCCTCATTGCCTGCTTCCGTATTTTTTCCAGCCTCTTCCCCGTAGGTTTCCCTCGCGGCATTGCGCCAGTCTATCTGCTCGGAATAGATTTTTGAGAGGTTGCTTGACTTCTGCATGATTCCGCTATGGCCAGAAATTGCGATATTCAGTGAGACGTATGCCAGGACGATTGCTGCAAAGGAAAGGAGGAGCGTTGCGGCGCATGCGATTTTATTTTTAAATTTTCCTGCGATGAATGTAAGCGGCAAAAGAAAGAGAACCAGAAAGATGGATTCGTTTCTAGTCAGGAAAAAGCCTGCGGTCGCGGCGCCAAAAATTGCAGCTCCCGCCAGGCGAGCTTCGCCGCTGGCGATCCATCTGCATGCCACAAGGATTGCGCAGAGGACAAGAAGCATGTAGAAGGACTCGGAATGTCCGTTCACCGAATATTCAATAAGCCTTGGAGAGAAGAGGGCGAAAAGGGCGGCAATGCGGGCGACATTTCCGCCAAAGACTGTTCCGGCGATAAAATATATGGGGACGAGGAGCAGTACTCCGGGAATGAGGGATGCGAGCATGATCGCATATTCGCCGCCGATTCCGCAGAAAATGATCGCCGCCTCGAAATATGTGAACAAGTTGTGCCAGAACCAGTCAACCGAGCTGAAGGAGCCAGCGGCAATTCCCTTTGCGACCCAATAATAGTTTACTGCATCGCCATAGACGACTGGAGCTGAGAGCCAGAAGAGAATCCTAACGGCAAATCCTGCCGTGCAGAGGGAAGTTATGAAGCTCCACGAGTTGGCGAATCCGCCTGTCCAGTCGCCAGCTTTTTCATTTCTAAATTCCTTGACTGACTGAGTGTCGAAAACTCCCAGTTTGTAGCCTAGAAAAGTGACGCACATGGCGGCGCCTACGCCGACGAGGCGGCTGGCGTTTATGTTGAGAAATCCTGAAATGCCGAAGAGCTCGTTTATAAATTTCGAGCAGAAAAGAAAGACCGAAGTGTTCACTGCGAGGCCCAGGAAGGAGACTGCCACGAATGCCGCAAATTCGCCAGCCTGCCTCTCGCGCTTCGGAGCTTTTCCGGCTGAGAAGGACCAGTATTTGTTCATGAAATATGAATTCAGCATCGCCATGCAGGCGGCAGAAACGGAAATCAGCATGAGGCCTGCCTGTCCGGATGGACGGAAAACA
This sequence comes from Victivallis vadensis, assembly GCA_020718525.1. Classification (GTDB taxonomy): domain Bacteria; phylum Verrucomicrobiota; class Lentisphaeria; order Victivallales; family GWF2-50-93; genus DYRX01. The sequence goes on along the minus strand of DYRX01000005.1, from coordinate 24,573 downwards.
AGGAAAAGGATGTTCATCATCAGGAAGTCAATGCCGGTGTTCGCCCCCCCGACGACGGCAAATTTCAGCCCCTGAAGGAAAACTTTAAGTTTTTCGGTGTCAAGTTTCATTGGAAAATCCGCTGTGCCTTCTTCTTATTCTGAATATTGCGATGAACATTTTGATTGAATCTTTGAGAGGATTTACCTTCGACCCTTCGACCTCGTGCCAGTTGACAGGAATTTCAGTGATTTTAAACCCGCGCATCTGCGCCAGGTAGAGGAGCTCGACATCGAATGCCCAGCCTTTTTCCGCGCATGATCCGAAGAGCTTTTTCGCGACGTCCCTCCTGAAGAGCTTGAATCCGCACTGGGTGTCTTTTATCGCTGGGACGGCGAAGAAGTTGACGATCTTGTAGAATGTGAAGCCCATCAGCGAGCGGATGAAATCTCTCTGTCTTTCAACACTGCCAGCGCCTGCCTTTCTGGAGCCGACCAAGACGTCGTCGCCCTTCTCCGCGACAGGAAGGAATTTGTCGAGCTCGACAATTGGTGTGGCGCCATCGGCATCGGCGAAGACGACAAAGTCTCCTTTCGCCTCAAGTACGCCGCGCTTGACTGCCGCGCCTTTGCCCTGATTGGGGATTTGCCTGACAAGTCTAACCCTTGGATCAAGCGAAGAAATATTTTCAACAACAGAGGCGGTGCCGTCCTTAGAACCGTCGTCAACCACCAGCACTTCTATTTTTTCCTTTTTTCCGTCGAGATACTTTCTCACGTCGTCGAGGAAGCCGGGGATGCGTTTTTCCTCGTTGTATGCGGGGATGACGATGCTGACTCTGAATTCGCCCGGACTTGCCGATGGGGCCCAGCCTGCCGCGGGGCGTATGCTGGCATGAAGTCTTTCAGGCAGGTCAGGAATGAAGAAATCTCTGAGGGAAAATTTATATCTTGCGAAATAGACGATGCCGGCAAGAGTTGAAGGGGCGATTCTGAAGATGTGGAAGATGCAGAGCCACAGAAATGCTCCGGGATTTGCAGTCATGAAAGGGAGTGCGGCAATTTCGGCGAATCCTGCGGCAAAGGGTGTGAGCGAGACAAAGAGAAAAATATTGAAAAGGCAGTACATGAGGGCTGCGTCATGATGATTCATCAGAGGGGAAAGCGCCAGGACAAAGACAGTTCCTTCGGCGATCATGGAGACAAGGTACGAAATTGGACAGATGATTGCTCTGCTTGAAAGGAGATATGCAGTGATCAGGAGCAGACACACAAATCCTAGCGCGAATGCGTGGGGGGCATAGCTTTTGCCTAGCCATATCGCTAAAAAGGCTATCATGGGAAGGAAAAAAAGCGATATGAACCTTGCCGGAGTCCAAAGATCTACTTCGCTGGAGAGGGATGTCTCCCTTTTTGTGAACTCCTTTTCGAAGCCGAATCTAGACATGAACGGATTGATCATGCAGGCGGATTCGACGACAAAGTCGAAGGAGAAGGACTGGTGCAGACTGATTTTCGAGCCGAAGAATTTTTTTCTTGCAAGCCCGCGAGTTATGAATCCGATGATGGCGGACGCTAGCAGAAGTGCTAGGGAATAGGCGGGGAAAGATATTTCGCCGAGATGGCGGAAGCTGAAGATGGCTCCTGCAAGCAGGATGAGGATTGCCGTGACAATCGAGAGGCAGTAAATCAGCGGGGCTACTTTTTTCTTTTGCATGTGAGCATCTCCATATTATTGTTCAAATATTATATCAGGTTTCCGCAATTTCGAGCCGCTTTCCGGAATTATGCTGGACAGAAATGAAAATGCGAATATCGCAAGAGTCAGAAAGGAATAGAACGGCATAGTGGTTTTGAAATCTCTGAACGGGCTCAGATATATGATTTCGCCCACCGCAGGAATCAGCGAGGCTATTTCATTGGATACCCGGTAGACGATGTTTTCCGGGACAATGCACGCAAGGGAGAAGAGGATGAGGACGGCGGTCTTTGTAAATTCTTTGCGTTCCAGGGAGACGAGCGTGGCGGCGAGCATGAAGGGGAGAAGAAGGACGAGATCATACATCCTATGATATGAAATGAGCATTGTCGCCGAGCAGAGGGTGAGAAGATCCATCAGCCTCCAGCCTTTTTCGCGGCGGAGTTTCAGAATCAGAAATAGTGATGCGCATAGCACTGCGACTTTTATAATTGTGCCAAGAATGCGAAACTTGAAGAAGTCGGCATTCAACATGTTGTATCCGCTGAATTCGTAGGTGTTGAAACCGGCGCTTGTCTGCTTGCGTATTTCATCAAGATAGCTTGAATAGAGTGCCCCCATGTCACAGCCGAATGCGAGAGGCAGAAATGCCGAAGATGCGAATATCGCAAATCCTAGCACGCACACGATGAAGCGCCCCCTTGCGAAAAGGGCAGGGGCAAGAACGGTCATTATGGAATATTTGCATATGGCAGTGAGCGCAAGCGAGATTGTCGCAGGAAATGTTCTGGGAATGAAGATGGACAAGCAAAGAAGGAGAGAGGCGATGCAGACAACCTGACCATGTCTCAGGCATGCTGTCAGGGGCGAGGATGAAATAAATATAAAAAATGCGATTGCAATAAGAATGCCTCGCTCTTCGAGAATAAATCCAATGGACAGCTTATTGGGAAGCAGTCCAGACTTGCTGAAGACAAGGGCGAAGAGTAGAATTGCTGATGAAAAATTGAGAAGGAGAAACACATATTTTGCCGTGTCAACATCGAAGAGAAGCAGAGGGGTTGCAAGGACTGAAAGTCCAGGGAAGCATATTGGCGCTTCCGCCCATTCCCAGACGCGGAGGTTCGAAAGAATATATGGGTTTTCTCCTCTGAAAATTGCCCATGCCGTATCGTAGTATGCTCGGAAATCAACGAATTCTCCGGATTTTGCGACCGAAAGGAGTCTGAATACGGCATAGATGGCTAATCCTGCCGCAATTACAAGAAGCAGAGTATTTCTATTGTTTTTCATTTGGTGCAACCTCATAGATCAGATGAGAATTATTTTCGAAGATCAATTTTTTGCCGTTGAGGAATTCAGTGCGAGAGGATATGAAGTCGGAGTGGTCTTTTTTGTTCAGGAATAGATAGCGGACATTGTTCTCTTTCATGAACGAATCAAGGAGGGCGTCATCCGTCTTCAAGGCGAATGCATTTTCGACTGCTTCCCGCATTCCCGGGGCGGACTGCTGTGTGCTTGCGCAGATCATTCTGAGAGGAGAGAATCTCATGATCCTGTTCGACTCCTCCAGACTTCCCATAAGGATCTCAGATTCAGGCATTTCTGATAGGAATTTGTACGCGTCCGATGCTGATTTAGAATAGAAATACCTGGAATCCTTTGAAAGGAGCTTGCCGCAGTTTGCCGCGCTTTGATAGAGGAAGGTGATCGGGAGCAGGCAGACGAGAAAGAGCGCGAGGAGCTTCTGCATTTTTCCGAGCGCCCAAATGCGGAAGATGAACAAGGAGAAAAATACTGAGAGCGGAATTGCGATTCCGAGTATGAATCTTCTTGCGAAGGCGAATGGCGAATAGAGCAGAATTGTCTGGAAGAAGAGCCAGAATGCGAGGATTTTCAGGAGATGCCCCGATGTCTTGCGCTCTTTTGAGACGGCGATGAATGCCTCGATATATCCAAGCGCCATGACGCCAAAGCCTGCAAGTATGGTGTAGAACGGCGGGGATTTGTTTATATTCTGAGCCGCCCAGATCGAGAATCCAGGATTGTTTTTAAGAACATAGTACTGGTAGAATGTTCCAGAAAGGAGGGATGCCGCAAAGAGGACGTAGCCGGCAAGAAGACACCATTCCGGAATTGCCTGCCTCTTTTCCCAGCGGAAGTAGAGAAATATGAAAAGAGAAATCATGGAGACTGGAACTATATGGTAGCTGTGGGATAGAGCGAGATAGAAGACCGCAAAAGAGGCGATGAGCAGAGGGATAAAGGAGCGCTTTGATTCTGCAAAATATATGCCGCCATATATCAGAAGAAGCATCAGATAGCTCGCGATGAACAGCGGCGAATATGCGCAGGAATGCCAGAGCGTCATTTCCGGCATCCACAAGTCCCCGCTTAGAAACGTCATGTTCATCTTGTCTATGGATATGCCTTTGAGCGCCGCGTAGATTTTGTAGAAGAGTCCGAATCCGGCTCCAAACCAGGCGAAGCAGACGCCCAGTGCGATTGGGAGCTTTTTCTCGAATACGGCGGCGAAGAGGACGAAAAGGCAGAGGCATGCCGCTACGCTGAAAATGTAGTCGGAGAATATGTATGACAATTCCATGGATGCTCCTGAAAAACGCGAGAGCAGTCCGACAAGCAGAAAAGTGAAATTCACATATTCATGATTGTGGGGGATGTGGCATGGAGCATTGATGAAGAAGTACTCGCCATCCCGCGCCTGCCTGATGAATGAAAAGTAGATGTTCTGATCGTGGATGTTTTCGAAGCATCCCGTGAAATAATGCGAAGAGCAGAAGAGTCCTGCAATCTGAGGAAGGAGAATTGGGAGAGGCAGTATCAGCGACAACGCCAAGCCCCAGATGCCAATTTTATCTTTGATTTTCTTCAGATCGTCCATTTTTCATTCCTCTCATTTATCGCCATCCGCGGCGGCTCCAATTGCCGGTTCTATTCGCCGTCAAAGCTTGGGCACGCATCTTTTGAAATCACAAAATATGCGTGGTTGATTCCATCTTTTCTGTAGAAGACGGAGACATCGGACAATTTTCTTATGATTCCGAGACCATAGCCGCCTTCGGCGAGCCTTGGCTCCTCCGATTCTTTCCTTGCTTCGCAATTCCATTCACAGCCGTGGTCTGAGAAAAGAATGGCGGTACCCGAGTCGCAGATTCTCATCATGAACAATATGGGCGCTCCTGAGCTGATCAAGCCGTGCTTGACGACGTTGCTGAGGTGTTCCGCGCAGAGGAGGTGTGCCGCATATGCCGACTCCTCTTTCCAGCCGATCGAGGAAAGATATGTATCGAGTTCGTCGCTGAAAGACTGAATCGCGTCCAGGCTGGGCTTAATCTCCTTTTTCATCGAGATTGATGCCGGATCGTGAAAGACGGCGGACATGACTGTCATGTCGTCGCGGTCGAAGTTAAACCCCCTCGCCGATACTTGGGCTACGATTTCAGACGCCGGATCTCCGAGCATCTTGGAGGAAAGGACGTTTCCGGCGACTTCCTTCAGCGTTTCAATGTCGCACATTTCCCCGCTTGCCGTGTTTTCGGATTCGACTATTCCGTCTGTGTATAGTAGCAGTGAATATCCGGGTGGCGTGAGGAAACGGAATTCGTCCGTCTCCGAATACTGGTTTTTTCCGAAAAATCCCATTCCGATCGGGAGTCCGCCGCCGGAGCTGGAAAGATCAAAGTCAAGAAATTTGCCGGAGTCTGTAAATATCAGCGGCTCGGGGTGGCCGCAGTTCATGCAGTTCCAGGAAAAGTCTGCAGGATTGAATATTCCTATGAAAAATGTGACATAGAAGTCGCTTGATACCGAGTCAAGGTAGCGGCGGTTGATCTCGTTGCAGATTTTCGCCGGACCCAGATCGGAATAGTCGTCAATAGCCTCTTTGACTATCGCCTTCATCATGAACGAGACGAGGGCGGAACCTACTCCGTGTCCGGAAACATCCCCGACGAAGAGGCAGACGCGGCCGTTCTTGAGACTTTCAATTCCGAAGATGTCGCCTCCAACATCCATGGCAGGCTTGTGCGCCCACATGAAGCATGACTCGTCAGAGATTCTCGGATCTGGTCTGAAGATTTTTTTCTGGAGAGCGCCTGCGAGGGACAGTTCGTTTGAAATTCTGCTCTTCCAGGAATTGAGTTCTGTGTTGCTTTCCCTGAGCTTTTCCTGGTTTTTTATGAGTGCGACTTCTATTTCCTCCCTCTTGAAGGAGCTTAGAAAAATATCTTCGAGCGTCTGGAGAAGGGAGAGCTCGGCGTCGCCCGGCGACCATTCGTGAGAGACTGTCATGAAGCAGATGAAGCCCTCGAGCCTGTTTCTCCACGCAAGCGGGAGAAGAAGGGCCGATTTTGCGGGGACTCCTTCAAGAAAGCTCCAGTCTTTCGCGTCTGGCGGAGCGGATTTCATGAAGTCCTTGACGAAAATGTTTTTATACTCTCTGAGCGTCCGCATCCAATGGCTTTCATTTTTTGCCTGAAGGGTTTTGCGCGGAATCGAGTGCGAAGCCCCCATTGAGTTCCATTCGTTGGTGCATGTGAAGCTGGAGTCGTCCTCGGAAAATCTGAAAATTCTCACGACATCAATGCGGAGATGAGCGCAAAGCGAGCCCAGTGAAAGAGTTATGGCGTTGTTTATGGATGGGGAGTCAATATTTATAAAGTGGGTGGACATCCTTGCGATCAGGCTGGCAGTCTCGGAATTGTGAACGAGCTCGTTCTCGGTCGTCTTGCTTTTTGTGATGTCGTAGCTCACTCCGACTATTCTTGAGGGAATTCCGATTTCGTTCAGGAAGACTTTCGCCTCGGATCTCACGAATTTCTTCGTTCCGTCCCTGGCGACTATCCTGAATTCGTCGCTGAAATACAGACGCCTTGTCTTGGACGATTCGATGTCGGCCTTGACGCGCTTTCTGTCCGCAGGATCAATCATCTCAAACCAGTCCTCGATTTTCGTTGGGAAATCTTCGGACTCAATGCCGTAGAGCTTGCGGGTCCAGTCATCCCAAATGAGACGATTTTTTTCCATGTCCCAGTCCCATACGCCAATGCCTGCGGCGCGTATCGCAAGATCGAGCCTTTCAGAGAGTCGCCGGATTTCTTCTTCAGATTTTTTTCTCGAGCTGATGTCAGCGACGGTCCCGATCATCCTGAGTGGCGTGCCTTGGTCTCTTTCAAGAATCATGCCTCTGTCGAGTATCCATTTGAAGGATCCGTCCGAACACTTGAACCTGTATTCGCAGTTGTAGAGCCCCTCGTCGCCAGACATGCATGTTGATATCGCGTCCTTCACTCTCTTTTCATCGTCATGATGGGCGTTCAATGTCCATTCTTCTATCTCGTCGGAGGCGGCGGATAGGATTTCTCTGGAGCGCCCCGAGAGATGGATCTTCCTTGTGGCGGCATCCCATTCCCAGACGCCTTCTCCACTGCCTTCGATCGCGAAGCTCCATTTCCTCTGACTTTCCCAGAGGGCTTTCCCGGAAGACCTGATTCTGAATATGAAGTATGAGGAGACCGCGACGATGATTGAAAGCAGTGCAATGAAGATGATTGAGACGTTGAAGATTGCGCTTACGATTGAGGAGAGAACCTTTTGTTTGTCAAGGGAGACCATTATCCAGCCTTTTTCAGCATTTTTGCCGAGTGGGGAATAGGATGATACAAGATCAATCTCGCGTCCGCCTGTGAACGCCTTGTTTTCGGTGCTCCCGTCGTAGCCTGCGGACACTTCTGAAAATATTCTGACTCTCGCAGTGGAGTCAATCGCTATGGAGGCGTTTGAACTGCCGGATTTTCTGACCTCGACCGGTCTGCCCGCAGGCTTCATGTAGAAGAACCAGGCATCGGGATTGATGGAGGAAAGCATGCTCATCTCCTTGCCGACCAGCTTGCCGTAATCGAGTTCGACTATGACTCGGTATGCGAGATCTCCGCCGACCGCATAGCATGGAAATTCGAGGGCTTCCGTCATTTTTCCGTCGCTGACGAAGGGCGATGGGGCATATTCGGCTATTTCAGAGAGATTGAAGTAGTTGTTCTTTTCGCATGTGATAGCGCGGCCTTTTCCGTCCGGCGAGAGCACCCAGATTTTTGATATGATGTCCTGATCCAGGGAATAGAGCTTGCGCAGAGGAAGAATCTTGTCATAGGCCGGAGCTTCGTCTGCGAGGAGGGCGGAAAGGGGGGCGTAGGAGATTTTGTAGCGCATTTCGTCTGCGAATCTCGCATATTCCGATTCGACGTCGTTGCGAAGGGTGGAGACAAGCAGAAATGTCTTTTCCTGGGCGGAGGCGATCTCTCTTTCGAATGTCGTTCTCATGAAAAAGAGGCAGGCGGCGGCGAGGCTTGCCAGGACAACGATCATGAGCAGGACATTCAGCCGTGTGCCCCTCAATAAGAACTTCAATTTAATGTCCGCAAGCTTCATCTTCTTTTTGCCGTGCCTATTTTTGCTGTTCAAACGAGACAAGGAGCCATCCAAGCTCCAATATTTTCGCCGAGCTGACCTTGTATTCATCATTTCCTGAAGCGAAAAACGTTTCAGAAAGCTTCTTCTCAATCAGGTCTGTCCCGAGTTTTCTTGTTTCCTTGCTTCTCGATTTGCTAATGTTGTATGTTTCCATCAGGTAGAGATCCTTGTTCACCGCCTCCATGTATTTTGGGGAGTTGAGCGGAGGCATCCGCATGATCGCCATCGCCTTTTCGTCAGCCGAGACAAGAGTGCCGGAGTCCGTGAAAATTGCGAATACCGCGCCAAGCTGTGAAAGATACTTCGATGCCAGGGTCTGCACTGTGATGTCTATTCCGCAGACGCCCTCAAGGCGCTTTTCATGATAGACCGGAGCAATGGCGGAAACGATCCAGCCTCTTCCTGCCGGATCAATGTAGGGCTCCATTATCCAGACACCGGCTCGCTCAGGATTGTGCTTCTCATCTGCAAGATAGTAGAAATTGAACTCGGGGATCTTCATCTTAGGCTGATATTGGGAAAGCACGTCGAACCAGGGATAGATCCTGTTGATGCAGTTTCTGTCGTTGTAATAGACCTGAATTGCGGCGGGGCGTCTGGAGATCAAATCCTTGAAATGGCTGTCCCCGGCCTCGGTCAAATGCGCGATTTTGATGACTTCGTCAGTAATCGGCGTGTAGCCGGAAATCCAGAGAGCCGACTCTCCGTCGTTCACTGTCTTGTAATATGTGCCATTAGGTGCCATCGCATAGGATGACTTGACTGCCTTCGACGCAAGCTCGTCTTGATTTTTATAGAATCCTTCGAAGGTTTTTGCCAGGAGTTCCGCCTCTTTTCTGATCTCTTTCAGCTCTCCGTTCAGCTTGTTGGCAATGACCACGACGTCGCTTTGGACGCTCTTCTGCTCCTTGCCGGAATCCGAGCAGGCGCCCAGCAAGGCGCAGAGCGTAAACGCAAGCGCAGTCCGAAGGGAAAGATTTTTTATCGCGTTCATTTATTCTCCATCAATGCGTTTTTCCTGCGAGTAGCCTGTCGAAGGATTTCTGATAGAGGCCAATAAGATATTCGTATGTATACTTCTCCTTTACAAGGGCGGCGCCTTTTTCCGCCATTTTTGGAAGCTCTGATTTTTTAGAGTATGCCTCAAGCATTTTATTCGCGAGAGCTTTTGCATCACCTTTCTTGAAGAGGAATCCGTTTTCGCCGTCCACGACAAGGTTCGGATCCACGACGTCGCTCTGAATGACCGCGGTTCCCGACGCCCAGGTTTCGACAACAACCGCCCCGGAGTTCATGAAGCGGACAGGAATCACGTGCGCATCCGAATGGCGGAGCCAGGACAGGACTTCGCTCCTGTCAAGCATTCCGGTGAATTTCACACGATCCTGGACAGCGGCTTCGGCGCATTCTTTCTTCATCGCGTCGGTGAAGGACGGCTCGTAGTCGTGCCTTCCCACAACGACGAGTTTCGCGTCGGGTTTGTCTTTGAACGCGGAGCAGAAGGCGTTTACCGCGAGATCCTGCCCCTTGATTTGTGAGACTCTTCCGAGGCAGAGAAATACGAAGTCGCTTTCCGAGACGCCATACTTTGCGCGGCAGGACGGAGTTTCCTTCAAGTATTCGTCGAGCAGGACAGGCACTGGCGAATATTCGACATTCGGATTGAATTTTTTAAGAAACGCGATTTCCTTGTCTGCGATCGCATATACATGATCGAGTCCGCGAAGTATCCTGGCGTCGAGGCTTTTGACATGAGTCCTCTCAAGAATGTCGTCGGGGACAGATCCGTTTTTCTTGATCAGTCCAGCATAGTCAATGAAGTCGAAGAAACAGCCGATGATCGGGGTGCCGGAAAGCTTAGCCGCCAAATAGGCCAGCTTGTTGTTGTAGTTGAGCGCAGGAAAAAACATGACGACATCGAAGCGGGAAAAGAAGATTTTAGCGAGAATTGAGGGCGAAAGTGTTTTTGTCGCGATATTGGGCGTCCTGCAAAGCGGATTCAAAATGTCGTAGAGCCTGATGAGCGTGAATCCGTCCATGCTTTCTTTCCAGGGGGCGTCAATTCTTTTCGGGCAGAAGACAGTCAGATCGTGGATTTTTGCCAGCTCCTTCGCCTGGAACCATATGTTTGTCTCCGCGCCGCCGACCTCCGGATAGAAGCGGTTCGTGACTATCGCCAGCTTGAGCCTTCCACCTTTGCGGTCTTTCATTTTCCATTCTCCCCGAATTACGTGTTGTTTCAAACGCCAAGACCAAGATATCCGCCGATCTTCAGTTTCCTTACGACTGGTGCAAGCTTCGACATATCAAGCAGTTTCAACTTTTCATCCCTGCTGAAAAAAATAAACCATCCAGATGCGAGATAGACAATTCCAGCGCTGACCGAGGCGATTCCGAGTCTCAGCAAGTTCCACGGGCCTGGAATCTGAAGAAATGCGAAAACCGCTCCCGCGCAGAGTGCTATGGGAATCAGCAGAGGAAAATATACTTTTCGTAGATAATATCCGACGCTCATTTTACCGAGGCGTGCGGCGAGGGGGAATTCTATGAATACGCTTATGATGACATTTGCCGCAAGAGCTCCGTAGAGCAGTCCAAGCAGGCCGAAAAACTTCACCGACGTGATCATCAGGACAAGTGTCAGTATTGCGTAGGCTGTCTGTATCTGGGCAATATGCTTGTGCTCGCCAGCCATCAGCATGAACCTGCTCTGAACGCTTCTGAAGAGCACAGAGATGAAAACTGAAGCGATGCATATGGAAGTGACTTTCACGGCTTCGGGATCTTCGATCTTCAGCCAGATTTTAAGGATTTGCGGTGAGAGAAGATAAAACACGACGAGGAAATATCCGGCGACGAAGGCGGAGATCTTTGTGCTTCTCAGAAGGACCCATCTCAATTTTTCGAAATCACCCGACTTGTAGAGTGAAGCGGCTATCGGACCGAGCGTGGTCTGAAACTGCGTCGTGAGCTTCTCCATCATTTCAGGAAGCCTTGTTCCGATCTGATATACTCCGAGAGAGGACATACCAAGAAAATATCCGATGATGAGCCTGTCTGTCCTTGTTATGAACATGTCGGAGATCGTGCAGACATAGGAATATGCGCTGAAGGATGAAATCTCTCTCAGTTTCGCGAAATTCGCAAGGAACGGGGATATCCGGAAGCCCGGAAGAAGCCTTGATATGATCACGATCATCACGATGTTCGTCGCAAGATTGAGACCCGCCGTGAAAAGCGCTATGGAAAGCAGGGAATATCCGAATTTTATCAGCAGATAGAATCCTGCGAGATTCGCAAGGACATTGACCACAAGTATGGCATTTTTGATGTCGAATCTGCGGATTCCCGCCAGAATTTCAGGAAAGATGCCCGTTGGAAAGACAATTGAGACACCGACTCCGAACGCGGCGAAAGAGATCTTCAGATAGTTCATGTCCAGGGCGCCTTCGCCGGGCTGGGCGGCGACGAGATGATCCAGAAAATATGCGATGCAGAGGGAAGACGCGGCAATGACGACGGAAAATGCGCAGAGGACGAGCATCACGGTTGAGACCAGGCTGTTGAAGGATTTCATGTCGTTCTTAACGTCAGATTCCGCTGTGAATTTCTGTATCGTCTGTCCGAAGCCGAAATCCAGAAGCACGGAATATCCGAAGACAGCCCACAGGAAGCCCCAGAAGCCGTAGAGGGTTTCGCCGAGACCGACGACAAGTATCCTAGCCATGAAGATGGAGCATATGATTCTTGATAGTAGCAGTATGTAGTTGCTGATGGTACCCCGAAGAACCTCTTTTGATGCAAGACTCATAAGTTGTTCCTGTTCAAAGATTTATTTTCAGTTTCCATGCGGCAGAATCTCTTCTATGATGTTCCGGAGATGGATTTCCGGGAAAAAGTCCAGCCCCATCGCGCATTTGATTTTGTAGAGAGTCAGAAAGAATGCGGCGAGAAGGAGGCCTATGCCTGTCGCAAATGCGGATATCCTGCATATTTTTCCGACAAGTCTGTTCATGTTCAAACTCCGCTGTATGCTTCCGCAGCTTGGGCAGGCGGGATTTCATCTTCCTGCGTTTCTGCATCTTGCTCGTCGCTCTGTTCCAGTTTTCCACGTCTGTGAAGTTCCGTCATGGCAGATATCATTGCATATACCAGCATGAGCTGATAATAGTTGTTCATCTGCTTGAGCACCCATTCGAGAGTTGATTCGAAGTAGACGCCGAAAAGACCGCCTGCAAGTCCTGCTGAAATGAACATCAGCGACTTTTTCTTGAACCTGAAATAGTTTATCAGATTTAGAATATAGAATTTTCCGATGTAGAAAAGAAAGACGACCAGATTTGCCCAGCCAGTCTCGGCCGCCACAAGGAGATATACCGTCTCGACAATGCCCTCCTTGAATTCATCGTCCTTTCTTTCTATGTGATCGCTGTACGGATAGGGAGGATTTATCTTGATGCCCCAGTTGTTGAGACCGATTCCGAATGTTTTGTCGTCAGCCATTTTCTTGGCGGCGATAGCCAGATCTATACGCGTCTGAGCTGACTGTTCTGGAGCGGTCTGGAACCTTTCGATGATTGTATTGATGCTCTTGGCAAGAATGCCAAGCGCCCCCAGTACTATCAGGATTGTGACACCTATCTTTCTGGAATCAAGTCCGTTCAGCATCGAGAATCCCATGACAATAGTGCAGGAAAGCGCAAAGCACATGAGACCAGCTCTGGAAAGCGTGCTGACGATGCAGACCGCAGCCATCGCCATTATCAGAAGCAGGAACATGATCTTGTATTTTGAAATGTCTCCGTTCAGAAGGAGGGCGAACATGATTGTGCCGAATATCATCATATACATCACGAGGGAATTCTGGTGAGGCAGTGGACCGTTTGTCTGGAAAAGGTGCATCCTGTATTTCTGGTCGAGCACAACCAGAAAGATATAAATTATTATAATCGGAATCATATTGACGACTTTCATTATATTTTCTTCCGAGCACAGATAGTTTGACATGACCCAGTAGTAGAAATACATCTTTGCCATCTTCCAGAGCTCAAAATAGGAGTATACTGTCTGCTCGGCGTTTACTACAGAAATCCAGCTGATGATGAAATAAATCAGATATAGGATGGAGCAGGGCGGAATAAGAATCAGGGCTCGCTCTTTTGATCTGGTGAGGACCAGGAGAAAAAGAATGAGCGCGGCAATGTCAACGAGAGTTATTTCAAATCCCTTCGCTGTCCCCCGGTATGTCTCCATGGATACAAAATTGATTTTTCCGAGGAGACTGCATGTGAAGAATATGGCGATGAAGAGGACGATGTTCTCTGCAATCTTGTTGCGCAGAGCCACAGCGTACGCGAAGGGGACTATCCCAAGCAGGCACACTGCGAAAACTATGTATTTAAGCTCCATCTCTCCGCTTTCCTCTTGTCAGTTCCCGCTCCCACTGCTGTTACCACTGCTTCCGCCGCCACCGCCTCCGCTGTCTCCGCTAGACGATGGAAGGGCGAGAGTCATTGCGTTGTTTCCAAAAGGTCCGGCAATCAGATTTAGAAGTTCAAATGTTGGCATGAGCTTTTCCACTACGACGTTGTATTGGGAGAATGCTCCGCGGGGCGCAAAAATGATGTCGTTGGGCTTGAGGACAAAGTCTCTCTGCATCCCGCGCATCACGTCGTGTATGTCAATCGCGTAAACCTTTGGTGTCGCAAGATTTCCTCTTATCACAAGAATGGTCGAGGAAGAAGCCTCGAGGAGTCCTCTGGCATATGTCAGCGCCCTTGTGACGGTCATGCCGTTCTGGTAGCCAATGTGGGTCGGGGCTACAACCTCGCCGAGTATGAATATTTCCGCGTTCACGGAGGACGGGATGTAGATGTAGTCGCCGTCGGCAAGGGGGATGTTGTGCAGAGGGTTGCCTCTTTCTATGGCTTCTATGAAGTTTACTGGAAGGACTTTTCCGTTTCTTGCGATGAAGGCGTTGTCAAGATCTGCTATTTCTATGGTTTTTCCGTCGTACTGTCCGGTGAGAAAGCCTTTCGCCATCGCTACCGCGTCTGTCAGCCGTGTTGTCCGCGTGATCGCGAAGCGGTTTGGATTTCCGACTTTTCCAACGATTGTAAATGTTGAAGAAGAAATCTCAGTCGGGATGAGCGATACGTGCGGGTCGCGTATAAATTTGCGCAGTTTTTCCTCGACGGCGGCCTGTGCCTCGGCAATTGAAAGCCCGCCGACCTGGACAACTCCGGCAAGGGGAATCGAGACATTTCCATCCGGCGTGACAATCACTCCGTTGAAGGTCATGTCCTCGTTGTCGTAAACCCTGAAATCGAATTTGTCGCCCGGGGCGAAGCGGTAGACATCGGTCTTGAGCTTCTGTAGCTCCTCGAGCTCTTTTTTAATTTTCTCATTGTTTTGCGTTCCACCAGCGATTTCTTCAGCCTCCGTAGGCAGAGTGGACGCGTCTATTGCTCCCTCCGGAACGTTACATCCGTTCTGGAAAATGATGAAAAAAAAGACAGTGCAGATAAAAATAGAATTTTTAACAGATTTGCTCATAGTCTCCTCGTCAAATGTTGAAATAATCGCTGTGGATGCAATTCACGATTCCGGAAATGTCCCGGCAGTTCTGCAGTTTCAAGAATTTTGTGCAGGCTATGCAGTCCAATTTTTTGCTTTTCCTGAAGCGCGTAACTAGAACAAAGAGATCTGACTGTCTCGCTATCGTAGAGAAAAGCCTTTTGTTCCTGTCGAAGTCGAAGAGCTCCCAAATGATCATGTCATAGCTCTTCTGCTCCTTGATGAAGGCGGCGAGGCGCTCTTCGTCTATAGGGTAGGAGAATGTCGTCTCGTCCAGCTCGAAAAACGCGCCCGGGCTTCCGTCTCCCCGCAGTGTCGGGTGGAAATCGTCGAATGGAAGTCTCGAATAGACGAAGTGGTTGACCATGCTGTTCTTCTCAACTGCGCCTGCGTTTTTCGGGTCTGAAATTATCAGGGCAGTCTTGTTTCTCGCCCTGAAGATCCTCATGCACTCGTTTATCAGGAGGGACTTCCCGGCTTCCTTCGAGACGGATCCGACGACAATTACAGGGCGCTGGACATTCTTCAGCTCGTTCATCATGTTTTCAAAGACGACCTGGAAGGAGACGTTGAAAAGCGAGATGTTGACTGCGTCTCTGTCGGGAAGGGCACCCAGGTTCTTGACGTGCAGAATTTCGCTCATATCGGAGTCGGATTTGACTGTCAGATCCAGAACTTCCCTGCCGAGTGCCAGCGCACCCACCAAGCCCATGAAAAGCCCGCCGACGGCGATGACTATGAGCTTCCGCTTCGAACTGTCTGGGTAGGCGGGCGGAACTGCCGGCTCGAAGATCTTGATGTCCAGGCTGTTAGGCTTGACTGAGAGTCCGGATGCCGCGATCATTGTCTCCACCTTGCTCAAAGTCTGCCTGTTGAGATCAAGCTTCCTGGAAAGCTCCGAATATTCCTCGTTCATGGATGAAATCCCGTCAATGCTTTTTCTGATGTCCTTCACTTCGCGCTCGAAGCTTTCAATGTTCTTCATGGAGGACTTCAGCTCCGACTCGACCTTGAGCTTTTCTATTTCGAGAGTCTGTCTGGTCTGATTGCTTCCGTATGTGACTTGCTCGGGGCTTGGCTTTCCCGGGTTGACGGTTCTTTTTTTCAGCTCTTCGATTTCGGAGCGGAGTCTTTTGACTTTAGGATTTTCGTCGGT
The DNA here is from genome assembly GCA_020718525.1 of Victivallis vadensis. Taxonomy (GTDB): domain Bacteria; phylum Verrucomicrobiota; class Lentisphaeria; order Victivallales; family GWF2-50-93; genus DYRX01. Next base: position 8,675 of record DYRX01000005.1, on the reverse strand, counting down.
GAATTTCTGTGTGAGCTCGTTGAGCTGTGCCTCGAGCTGTTTGAGAAGGCCTGCGTCAGGCGGAGTCACAACATATGAAATCTGGACATCAGGGGACATTTTGGCAATTGCGATGTCCAAATCCTGAAGCCTTATCCTGGCTGTCTCGGCGGCCGCCCTGCTTTCCAGGAGCTTCATTCCGATGTCCTTGACCTTTTGTATGTTCATTCCGAGTTCGGTTTCAATCGAGTTTATACCCTTGTCAGATAGCATTTTGCGCATTTTCTTCTCGAGGTCGGTCATTTCCGCCCTTATGGTTCCGGCGGAGCTGATGTACTGCTCCTCGAGCTTTCTAGCAGACCCCTGCATCATTGACGCATAGGATTCAAGGAATATTTCAGCCATGACATTTGCTATCTGGGCGGATTTTTCCCTGTCCTCGTCCTCTGCCACGATAGTGAAGAGATTGTTGTTTTTCTGCTTCTGGATCTTGGTCTTTCCGTAGAATGCGTCAACCGATATGTCCATTCCCAGGCGCTTGATGGCCTTTTGTATGTTTTCCCTCGTCCTTATTGACTCTACTACGGTGTTCAGATCCGGCGGCTCGTAGAGGGAAGGTATTTCCTTGCGCAGTTCGGCGGACTGTGGCAGTTTGTACAGGGAGCATCTGCTTGTCCATTTGTTTTTTATCATCAGCTTGCTTGCAACCGCGCCAATTCCCGCACCAAGTATGCCTGCGAGGATGATCCAGACAATGTTTTTCATCAAAGTCACGCGCAGGACATTCGGCGAAATCTTTATGAAGTCGAATGGCGTTTCTGTAATTGGCGCGGCTTTGTTTTTCTGAGATTCTGCCATCAACTAAACCTCTCCCAAAGCTTGACGAGTGCGTTGAAAAGGACTGTCCTGTCCGTTTCAGTTCCGCGAAGTCCGAGCAGACGCGAAAGCTTTAGAGGATCGAATTCTACTGCTCCGGAGAAAAACGGAATCGCCGCAAAAATTCTTCCTCTCGGGTGCTTCAGGAATGAGGACGGCGTCTGGAATGGTCCGAACTTCATCGCGTTGAGGACAATGTTCTTTGCTATTCCCTTGAAACCTTTCGAGGCGCATATGTTGGGGGGGCAGTCTGCCAGGTCTTTGAGTTCCATTTTTCTGCCCGCCATTCTCGATGCGACGGCAATCTGAGAGGCGAGAAGAAACTCTGTTGCCTTTGCGAGAAGACTTGACGCATCCTGTTTCGATGGTGGATTTTCCGGTGGAAGAAGCTTGTAGCCGATGGATTTCGCATAGAAGGCGCCAAAGTCGGGTGCGAGACAATCTTTGCCGGATGGAAGCTCCTTGAAGTTTTCAAGGCGCTTTCTGTATGATGAGTCGTAGGCGCGGTTGAGGATTAGATGGGTGTCGCCTGCCGCCATGATTGCCTTCCAGGCATTTCTCTCGACAAACTCCATGCTTTCCGCATCTTCGTCCCCGTGTCCGAGCCTTCCTTTTGAAAGCAGGATTCCCATTCCCCTGTTCATCAGAAGCCTCGCCGCCTCCTCCAGGGGCATATCTTTCAGATCCCAATTGGGAATTCTGTCAAAGACATTCTGATTGCCCCAAAGGACGACGTGGCCGAGTTTGGCTTCGAGCCAGACCATTTCATAGTCGAGCGAGCTCAGCTCCGACTCATTTTTAAGGGGGCTGAAGTCAACCTCTATGCCGAACTCGGAGGAAAGATTGTGCGCGACCTTCTTGAATGCCGCATTTTGCTTCGCCTTCTCTTTTCTGCTCAAATTCTTCGATATGAGAAAAAGATCGTAGTCGTTGAAGAGGAAATCCTTGCCGCCAATCTTTTTGACTCCGCCCTCTCCTCTGCCGTAGCCTCCCCCAAGAACGATCGCCGAAAGCGTTCCCGATCCGCCCTTCAAGACGGCGGAAACGAGCTTGTTCATGTGCGATTCAATCAGCGTGTCAATCTCTGAGCCGCCGTAAACAGTGTATTTTGATCCGCTCATGATCTGTGTTGACCTTTTTATGCTTGGGTTGAAGATTCGAGCAATCGCGAATTGTCCCTTCAAGTTTGCGCAAAGACATGCGGCAAAGAAAAAGCTCGCTAAACGCCAGCCAATATGGCGGCTCTGCGTCCTCCTACTCCCCCCCACGAATAAAACGCTCCAAAATCGCGCCACCATTCATATCAGCCCTCAGGCGGAACAAAAAAATCCAATCCCAAATCTTGCCCGTCAATATGCAAATTTTCACGCTGAATGAGGATAAAAGCGACCGAATAATCTGGAGAAAAATACTGTCAGGACAATTTTAAGATCCAGAAGCAAGGACGGCCTGTGGCTGTAATACATGTCGTGAATCATCCTTTCTTCCGGCGGGATGGCTCCAAACTCGGAGACAGTCTCTGCGTATGTGAAAACCCCCGGCAGGTAGATCGGAAGATTTTCAAGAGACTTCTCGCCTGCTTCGTCCGAGTCTGCAAGGCTGTTGCCCGCGACAAAAATATTGCCCTTCAGCACTTCGAGGAGAAGAGGGAACTTGTCCAAGGAAAGCCTGAAGAAGAGTCTCGATGCAAAGGAGTCAGGATCTTTGAAAAACGTAGTTTTAGCCCTGCTTTTCCTATCAGAGGCGATGTAAGTCTTCTCGACGGGCGCCAGAATGCCGAAAATTTTGGAAAATATGATAAATATCAGATAGAAAGGGCAGATGGCGACGACAAGGACTAGCGCCGCTATGAAGGAACGCAGTTTTTTCAGCTTCAGCATGAACTCTGAAATCGCCTCTCCGGAAAGTATGAATTTGTCTGCAAGTACGAATTTTTCACCGGATTCAGGATCTATCAGACTGGACTGCGATACGATTTTTCCGGATATGTCCAAATCCCGTCCCACATAGGTCCCGTCGCAGACGATGGAGTTCTCAATCACCGAGCTGTCGTCAATGATCACATTCGAGCCGATTATCGCGGATGGTCCCAAAACGCAGAGTGCGCCAAGCTCGACATTGTCCCCCAGCATCAGGGGCTTTTCCAGACGGGCTGTCCTGTTTGTCGAAACATTCTGCCCAAGATAGACTCCGTCTTCATTGCTGTATCCGGGAAGCACAAAGTTCGCCCTTTTCTCCCTTATGACCATCATGTTGGCGTCGTAGTAGTCCTTGACGCTGGATATTGTCATAATTTCCAAGGCGGCTTCCTCCTGGGAAAAGAGACTTGGCGGCTCAAGGACTTTGCCGTCCGATGAAATGTCAAGAAGAAGGAGACGACCAAGTCCGTCCTTTGAACGGAGTTCCCGTCCGGTTTTTTGGAAAAAAACGCTCTTTGGAGCCTTTGCAGAATAATTGATGAAGACTGGACCAGAGATCAGCAGAAGCTGATTGCCAGATACGAAATCCCTGTTTTTCAGGATGATCTCGTCCGTGCCGTCCCCCTCGCGGGAAAATCCGTAGGAGATGGAGAGTCCCCACTTCATTCCGTCGGAAAAATAATCCTCCACCTTGTCTCCGGCATCGTCAACGAGAATTCGGACATCCTTTATGGAGGAGACAAAGCAAAAGTCGAGGAGATACTCGCACCAGGCTTTATTAGCTATTTTAAGAGTCTGCGCAGAAGCGCCTGGAAAAACAGAAGTCGCCCACGAGGAGCCGGAAAAATTGAGCGAGATTACACATTTCATGACGGAGCTCCGCTAGCTGTGCAGTTCCCCGGCTCAGGCCCGCGAGTATGAGGCCAGTGCCGCATCCACGCTGTCGAATATGTCGCAAATCTTGTGAATTCTCGTTATTTCGAAGACCATGCGAACCTTTTTCTGAAGATTCGCGATCTTGATGTTGCCGCCTGTCTCGAGCGCGCTCTTCAGGCATGCGACAAATGCGCCCAGACCCGAACTGTCAATGAATTCCACATCTTTGAAGTCCATGACGTAATTGTCGGGCGAGGCGCGGAGCTGGGAAAACTTCGTCTTCAAATCCTTCGAGTTGGACGAGTCAATTTTTCCTGTCAGCGTGATCAGCGTAACCGTTCCTTTTTTGTCAACCGATATGTTCATGACCATTTCTCCGATATGTTGTTCAATTGCTGTTAAGATACATCGAGTTTGGAATTATGAAAGACCTGCTTTACAAGAATTATGCAAAGGCTTTTAGACAAAATTGCTTCCTTTCCTGCTCTGTATGTCTCCGACAAACTGCTTTATTCTCTGCTCCTCATCCTTTTTGCAAATCATCAGGCTCTCCCCGGAATCAACAACAATGTATCCGTCAAGCCCCTGTATGAGGACCAATTTTTTTGGAGGAACGTTGACTACGCAATTTCTTGTGTCGTAGAGCATTGCATCTCCGGATGCCACGGCGTTGGCGGTCCCGTCCTTGTGCATGTTTTCATACAGGGAGCCCCAGGTTCCGAGATCCGACCAGGCGAAATCCGCATCATGAACATATACATTCGGCGCCTTTTCCATGACGCCATAATCAATCGAAATGTTTGGCGAAGCCGCATAGACGCGTCCTATGCTTTCCCTGTCCGGCTTGCCACTGGCCAGACTTGAGAAGAGCCTGAAAACATCGTTCATATATTTTTCAATGGCATTGTCTATGGAGGAGAGGGACCAGACAAATATTCCCGAATTCCAGAGGTAGTCCCCGCTTTCGCAGAAGGATTTTGCGAGTTCAAGATTGGGCTTTTCGGTGAAACGGTCAACTTTGTAAATCTCGTCGTATCCTGAGAGTCCTTCCTTCTGCGAAGATTTCCGGATGTAGCCGTAGCCGGTGTCGGGACGGCTGGGCCTTATGCCGATTGTGAGCAATGCGTCATTTTTTGAGGCGAAATCGAGGCCGTTTTTCAAAACGCGCAGAAATTCATCCTGTTTTAGTATCAGGTGATCCGCAGGCGCGACAATCATTTTGGCGTTCTTGTTTCTCTTGCGAATTTCGCAGTTTGCATACGCGATGCAGGGGGCGGTGTTGCGCCTGACCGGCTCAAGAAGCACCTGCTCGTCGCTCAAAAACGGAATCTGTTCAAGAACCAAATCTTTGTAAATTTCGTTGGTGACAATGAAGAAGTTCTCCTCAGGGCAGATAGGCTTGAGACGATCGCAGGTGAGCTGAAGAAATGTCCTGCCAACTCCCATTATGTCCAAAAACTGCTTGGGCTTGCTGGTCTTGCTCAGAGGCCAGAAGCGACTTCCTATCCCTCCTGCCATGATGACGCAGAAATTGTCTTTCATGATCTTTCTCCCCGGCTAGGCAAGTTTTTTTTTACACCCACGAACTGCGGCGAGCAAATCGCCATGCAAAGCAAAATAGCCATTGGCGAATCAATTTCAAGACAAAAAAACATTTCATCGCAAGATGGGGCAGGGCAGGGGGCTTTGTCCAGGTACACCTCTCCCCTTGCCGCCAAAGATTAGCCTGACGACGCCGTGTTTTTTCTTTTCTGCTCTTTGAGGCGGGATGAGCGGCTGTTGCGAGGTTCTGACTGCTGGAGATCCGCCCAGGCTATGGTGTCCTGAATGGCTCGCCAGCGATCAAGCTTGTTGAATTTGCGATCTCTGCGATCTTCCTCGAGCGCCTGCTGTTCAAACTGTGTCATTTGCTGACAATGCCTTTCTGAGTGTTCTGACTCTGTCTAGCTTCCTCATCGGCTCAGGCAGAGCTTCCTGGCAGAGGAGCATGTCTCTATCAGAAATCCCCCTGTACTCAACGCCGGAAGCTGTTTGCCCTGACAACGCGTTCAGATTTGATTCCTCCCAGTTGGCGAGACCTTGGACGAAACGGAATATGCCAATGGCTCCAAAAGGGCTTGCAAGACAAAATACAGCCTGAGATGCCAGCCAGCCTGGCGGTCTTTGCACGACAGGCTTCCAGTCATCGTCGCCAGCTCCCCATTCGGCATCGAGGGAGGCAAGAGCTTCTTCGCATCTTCTGAGATTTTCTGGACAGTCCATGATCCAAAAGTCAATGTCGAACGTCAAATATGGCTCGTGGCGAAGAAGAAAATTAACCCCGCCAATGAGAAGACAGGCGACCCGGTGCCGGTTGAAGGTTTCAATGATCCGATCTATATTCATTGGCATTGCAATGGAACTGGATTTGACTTGTCCAGATTATAATTCAGGGAAAGCTTAATTCAAGAGCCAGTTGGAAGAAGAATGGAATACTGAGTGTCAAGGACGAATATTTACGAGGAGAAATATGGAGGCGTGGACCGGATTCGAACCGGTGGATAAAGGTTTTGCAGACCTCTGCCTTACCACTTGGCTACCACGCCGCAAACCGGCTTGAGAACAGGCGAACTTAAAGCGTTTTCTCATTTTTTCAAACAATAAAAGGCAGAAAAGCATGAAATTGATTGATGCAGACTCTATGATCAGGATTCTTGGACTGGAGGCTCTTCAGCAGGAAGGCGGCTTTTTCAGGGAGACATACCGATCCGATCCACATTGCGGAGAAAAGGCGCATTCCAGCGCGATATTCTATCTCATCAGATCCGGATCCTTTTCACGCTGGCACATGCTCAGATCAGACGAAATATGGTTCTATCATGCAGGCGCGGCGGCGGAGCAGAAACTGCTCTTTGCAGACGGACGCCGGGAAAAAAGGATTCTCGGAGCCCAGGCGCAGAAATCGGAGCTTTTTCAGTCCTTCATTCCTGCCGGGACATGGCAGACCACTTCGCTGTCATGCGACTCCCCTGATGCCTGGACCCTCTTTTCCACTGTCGTTTCTCCAGCCTTCGACTTCAGCGACTTTGTTCTTGCGCCAGAAGGATTCGATCCGCTATAGAACTACTTTATCTTGACGGGGCATCCTTCCTCAGCACTCTTGTAGAGGGAGTCCAGGATTTCCATAATTATGAGTCCCTCTTCGCCAGTCGCAGTGTGCGGCTTTCCGCTGACAATGCTGTCAACGAAATGAAACATCGCGTTTTTGGCCTGGGGAACCGGAGGATGCAGTTTCATGTCGTATTGCGCGCCGCTCTTTTCGAGGTAGAACTCGCACTCGAAGCTGTAGCCTTCGTTGAGATTGTACTGGTGCAGTCCCGCCTTGGAACCGAGCAGTTGAGTGTGCATGTACTCTCTGTCCTTGATGTTTCCTGCCCAGGACGCCTCGAGAGTCAGAGACGCGCCGTTCTTGAATTTGATGAATCCGACAGCCATGTCTTCGACGTCGAAAGCCTTCTTTTCGGCTTTTGCGCGCTCAGAGGCTATATGGTTGTAAGTGTTGCCCATCACCCATTCCGGCTTGGGATAGCCCATCAGCCAAAGGGCGAGATCAAGCCTGTGCACGCCAAGATCTATGAGCGGACCGCCTCCGGAAAGGGCCTTCTGACCAAACCAGCCGCCGAATCCGGGCATTCCGCGCCTCCTCAGCCATTGCGTTCTCGCGTAGTAGATTTCGCCCAAGATTCCCTTGTCAATCTCCTGCTTCATTGCAAATGACTGCTCTGTGAATCTGAAGCTGAAATTGATCATGAGGCGTTTTTTCGCCTTTTTTGATGCCGCAAGCATTTCCCTCGCCTCAGCCGCATTCATCGCCATGGGTTTTTCACAAAGGACATGGCATCCTTTTTTGAAGGCCATGATAGCAAGCGGCTTATGAAGTTTATTTGGCGTGGCGATGCTGACAATATCCAAGTTTTCCTTCGCGAGCATCTCTTCTGCGGAAAGATAGAGACCTGGAATCTTCAGATCCCTTCCACCCCTCTCCTCCAGCCTTTTTGGATCCGTGTCTGCCGCCGCGACCAAATCTGCGCACTCGTGAGAACGGAAGCCGTTCACGTGCGCAACGCCCATTCCAAGACCTATGACGCCAACTCTCAACTTGTTCATGTCTGCCTCCTATGGATAGTCCTCGACTGGATTGGATCAGCCGTTGCTCTGAAGCACGCCTGCCTTGCCGAAGTCCACGTTTTTGGGCGGAATATGCTCGAGAGGCTTCACATTCGGGCAAACGTCCTTGATGAAAGATCTCGGAGCCGCCCACTTACAGGCGTTCGATATGACTTTGATCACCTGGGGATTGTAATAGATCGGGTAGGTCTCGTGTCCGGGGCGGAAATAGAAGAGCTTGCCGTTCCCGCGATTGAAGGTGACTCCGCTCCTGAAGACTTCGCCACCCTCGAACCAGGAGATGAAGATGATGTCGTCGGGACTTGGGATGTCGAAGCGTTCGCCGTACATCTCGGTGTTGGGAAGTTCAATGTAGTCGCCGATCCCATCCGTTATTGGATGATTTGGCGCAATGTTCCAGAGTCTTTCCTTTTCCGCGACTTCGCGCCATTTCAGCGAGCAGTTTGTGCCGGTCAGAGTTTTGAATATCTTGGAATAATGTCCGGAGTGGAGGACAATGATCCCCATGCCTTCGAGGACGCGCTTCTGCACCTTTTTCACAATTTCGTCCTTCACTTCGCCGTGCGCTACATGTCCCCACCAAGTCATCACGTCTGTCGAATTGAGAACTTCGTCGCTGAGACCGTGTTCTGGCTCGTCGAGTGTCGCCGTCCTCACTTCAAATCCGTCCTTTTTCAGTCCTTCCGCGATAACTGCATGCATTCCATTTGGATATATCTTTTTGACCGCCTCGTTCTTTTTTTCGTGCCTGAACTCGTTCCACACTGTGACTCTGATTTTGCCGCTCATTTCAATTCCTTTCAGTTGAATTTAGATCAATATTCAGTCTTTTTACAGACAAATACAATTTCTGCATCC
>DYRX01000096.1:7477-12534 GCA_020718525.1 Victivallis vadensis | reverse complement strand
GTTGAATTTAGATCAATATTCAGTCTTTTTACAGACAAATACAATTTCTGCATCCCCTTGATTTATATTTTCAGACATATATTTTCAAGCGCGTCGAGTTGGATTAATCCGCAAATATTTGGACAAAACTTTGATATGGCAACTGCGATTTTGAACAATGGCCCGATAAGAATGCCCGACACCGCAGAGGAATGCGTGAGGGAGATACTCCGCAGAATCAGGGATGGAGAGAAAGTCATCAAGATTCCCAGGAAGGCTGGCGGAAGCAGGATATCCATTGGAACACACTACCATTTGGAGCCGGAAATGTTTCTGCAGATTTCAGGCTATACCGACTTCACTTTTCCCGGTACAAGCGTCAGGCTGATGCCAGGAGAATTGTGCATGGTTCCTGCAAAGGTAGGGCATCTGGAAAAAGCGGGGCATTGTGGCGGAAAGCTTTTCCACAACCTCGTCGTCATCCAGAGGGATTTGAGAACATGTGTCCATATCGCCAACGCAAGCAACGGGCGTCCTCATGTGTTCAAAGGCGCGATTTTTGATGGAAGCCCTCTGAATTCGCGGCGCCTTCAAAGCCATATGACCGACATTTGCACGCTATCGGAAGAGTCCGCCGCATTTGCAGATTCAGAGCTTGCGCGTTCAATGATTACGACAATCCTGCTACTTCTTCTTGACGTGATGAAAAAAAAGGCTGAGCACGGAGAAGAAAGCGTCAGAATCTCGGCATGCAAGGCGCTTGTCGCCGGTCTGATCAGCGATCAGAGACTCAATGTCAAGAAAATCGCATCTGAAATCAAATGCTCCGCAGACTACCTCTCCCATAGATTCCATGCGGAGACTGGAATGCGGCTCACCGAATACATAAACCGCCAGCGCATAGAAATGTCGAAAAGGCTATTGGAGTCCAGCGGGCTCTCCATAAAGGAAATCGCCTGGGCATGCGGATATTCGGATCAGGCTTATCTGACCCGCGTCTTCAGCTCGATCAACGGAGTCTCCCCAAGAGCATACCGGAAAAAAATGTAGTGAGAGCCACTTGCAATTGGCTCATCAGACAATTTTCAGTTTCAAAGTTACGGAATGATGCTATATTGCCCGCTCGCTTAATTCGTTCGGGATTTTGCAGATCCCTGCTTTTCATTATCACTAGATCCGGAGGACGCGCGATGAAAATATCTTTGGAATGGCTTAAGGAATACGTGGATATAGGAGTCGAAGGGGAAGCGCTAGTCGAACTTTTGACAATGGCGGGAATTGAAGTGGAATCGCGGAAGACCGTCCGCGTTCCAGACGGTATATTGGTCTGCGAAATTCTTGAGGCAGATCCGCATCCGTCTGCCGACAAGCTGAAGGTCTGCAAGGTTTCAGCGGGCGAGGGAAAAATTTTGCAGGTTGTCTGCGGCGCACCGAACGCGAGACAGGGACTGAAGACAGCCCTGGCAACGATAGGTTCAAAGCTTTCTGTTCCAGGCGGCTCCATCGAAATATGCGAGAGGAGCTTGCGCGGAGTTCAGTCCTTCGGAATGCTCTGCAGTGCAAAAGAGATCGGAATTGGAGACGATTCCGGAAAAATAATTGAATTGCCGCAGGACTACAAGCCTGGAGAGGCACTCTCAGCCAGAATTCCCTCCGCTACAATCCTGGATCTGGAAATCACTCCAAACCGTCCGGATCTGTATTCGCATTTTGGAATAGCGCGCGACTTGGCGGCCCTCCTTTCAATCAAGGCAAAAATGCCAAAATTCTCGCCACCTGTCTGCCAGGAGAGCGACGATTGCTCGAATCTTGTCAAGCTGGAGAACGCGGCCCTTTGCCCCTTCTACACTGCGCGCCTCATACGCGAGGTCAAGGTTGGAAAAAGCCCTGACTGGCTCATAGACAGACTCGAAAAGATTGGATTGAGAGCGATCAACAATGTCGTTGACGCGACAAACTACGTCCTCCACGAGCTGGGACAGCCATTGCATGCTTTCGACTTCGCCAAGCTTGGCGGCGGATGCGTCGTCGTAAGAAATGCCGGCGACGGCGAAGAAATCCTGATGCTCGACGGAACGAAACTGAAATTGAAAAATTCCCAGCTTGTGATTGCCGATTCGTCAAGACCGCTTGCTTTGGCGGGAATCATGGGGGGCGAAGAAAGCGGCGTCTCCGAAAACACATCGGACATTCTGCTTGAGAGCGCCTTTTTCACCGCGTCTGACGTGAGAAGGACCTCGAGGGAGACTGGTATTTCCACCGATTCGTCCTACAGATTCGAGCGCGGAGTTGATCCCGGAATGGTCGAGGCCGCCTCTGAGCGCGCCGCATCGCTGATAATTAAAATTGCGGGGGGCAAAGCGGCTTCTCCTTTGCTCAGGTTCGGAAAGCTTCCGGAGATGCCTGCGACTTTTCCGTGCAGACATGAGAGAGTGAGAAAGCTTCTTGGACTGGACATATCGGACAAGGAGATGCTCTCGATTTACAAGCGTCTCGGGCTCAATGCAGAAAAAAAACGCGCCCATTGCATCGTTTCTCCCCCCTCATTCCGCGGAGATTTGAAAAACGAGGCGGATTTGGCGGAAGAAGTCGCAAGAATACATGGCATATCTAAAATTCCAACGCCCCCGGTGAGGGCGGAAAGCGGCGGCTCGATAAGGAACGACTCATACTGTCCAATCGAAGATGCGAGGGCGCAGTTGATCTCCCTGGGGCTTGACGAATGCGTGAACTATTCGCTCTGCGACGAGGCATCCGCTCTTTCAGATGCGAATTTCGCAAAGGAGAATCTGATTGAAATTTCCAATCCCATCAACAGGGATTTCGCATTCATGCGTCCCTCACTGCTTTCCGGAATGCTCAAATCCGTCTCGCACAACCTCTCCAGGAAAAACTGCGATCTTGCCCTCTTCGAGCTCGGAAGGGCATACTGTAAAAATTTTGGTAATTACCCCGAGGAGAGAATCGAAGCATGCATCATGCTCACCGGAAGAACCCACCCGGAACGCTATTCCGCCGAAAAAAATACCGAATATGACTTCTATGATATTAAAGGCATTGTGGAAGCCTGGCTGGAAATGAGAAAAATCCCGGATTTCTCCTTCAGACCATCAGAAAATGCGAATTTCGCAGACGGCTTCTGCGCCGAACTGCTCGTGAATGGAAGAGGAGCCGGCTTTCTTGGAATGGTTTCGGAGCGTCTTGCCGCCGAGATGCGCCTTAAAGGCAGGCTTTTCACTGCCATTCTCCAGTTCGGACCAGTCCTTCTTGCCACTCCGGAAAAGATTGTCTTCAAAGCTCTTTCGCAGTTCCCCTCGATCAGCAGGGACATGGCTTTTCTTGCGCCTCCCGAATTCGAGCACGGCGATTTTGTCGGCAGACTCAGAAAGCTTGCAGTCAAGCACCTCGAAAGCGTCGAGATCTTTGACGAGTTCAGAGATCCTTCCATGTCGGACGGAAGAAGAAGTCTGGCATACACTTTTGTCTACAGGGACGCGGCGAAAACGCTCACTGACGAGGAAGTCAATTCCATTCACAACGGGCTCAGAGAAAGCCTGCGCAAAGAAATGCGGATCGAGCTGAGATAGGATAGTTCAAGCAAGTTCCTGTGAAATTTAATAGAAGAATAATCGCATGGAAAGCGATTTCGCATCTATTATAGCATGGACGCAGTTTACTCCTTTGAAACTGCCGTTGTTGTTCAGGTTTTTTTGGCAATTTAATTTTGCAATTTGCATTTAGCATTTAGCATTTCCAAACAAGCTCTTTCCAAGTTACTTCCGTTCAATATTCGTTATTTAAATTCAGTATTTAATATTTTTTCGCCATAGGAATCCATCGGAATCGTCGTTGCTACGATTTCGCCTTTGACAGTATTCTAAAAAAAAGTAAATAATTTCTAATCCGGGCTTGATAATCCATGCTTTTTGTTATATAATGTGAAATATCAGTGATATAAACAGCATTACAAGCATCACTAAGGGGGCGTGTCATGATTTCAAGCGAGATTGGAGTGTCCAGGGTGCCGCACTTCTATGAACAGCTTGCCGAGATATTGAGAGGAGCGATCCGCTCGGATCTTTTCCTAGGCGGTCGCATTCCTCCGGAGACAGAGCTTTCTAAGAGATACAATGTGAGCGTCACCGTTATCAAGGCGGCGACAAAGCTTCTCGAAGCCGAAGGACTCATTCTGACGGTTCCACACAGAGGTCGCTTTGTGGCCAGCTCAAATTCGGTCAAGTCCATCGCAAAAAATCAGTCGGTAATCTACATATCCTTCGAGCAGGACCGCTGGAATTTGCTGAGCAATGGTCCAAGCCTCTACAACATTGCAATAGAACGCCTGCGTCAGAAAGCAAAGGAAAATGGCTATCAGCTTTTGATCCAGCCATTCTGCGAAGGCGAATCATGGCACATGAATTCCCTTGTCTCGAATGCCGCCCTCGGCTCTGTTCTCGCTTTCCACTACCGACGGGCGGAGATCTTCAGGAAAATGCTTCCGGCATCTGTTCCGGTCGTCTCGCTAGACCACTGCGTCATACAGGAAGCCGGAGACGGGAAAACTGTCGAAGGAGTATCCTATGTCACTTGCGACAATCTTCAGGCGGGGAGAATGATCGGCGAGCATCTTCGCGCCAAAGGACACCGAAAAGTTGCCTTCTTCAACAGCGGTCAGGTGGGGCTTGACTATCCAACGACCAGAGACAGAATACTGGGCTGCCGTGAGGCAGGGATCCATTTCTCTGAAAATGATTTCTTCACCGAAACAAGCCCTAAACTTTTGAAAAAGATCGCTTCGGCTGGCTACACTGCCATAGTCGCATGCAATGATCAGCATGCCATCCTAGTCATCAACCACATCCTCGCCGCGGGACTCAAAATCCCTGGCGACATCTCCATCATAGGATTCGATGACATACTGCCGATGATAAAAGAAATCCATCCGCAGCTAACTACAGTTGCGATGCCATGCGTAAAAATGGCGGAAGCCGCATGGGAAATCCTGAATGGTCGGAACAGGACTCCTTCAGACATCACCGTGCTCCCGTATCAGTTTGTCGAGCGAGAAAGCGTCGGAA
>DYRX01000096.1:0-7377 GCA_020718525.1 Victivallis vadensis | reverse complement strand
AAATAATGAAAAGAATAAATTCTGCAATAATTGCCATCCTTTTTTTCAACACGGTGGCAAACGCAGGAGATCCGATCGTGAAAACAGATATCAGGTCTGATGATCCAGCCCAATCCGCATCGAGGCTGTCAGATATTAAGAGACATTGCCATAATCTCCTTTGCGTAGGAGACAGTGCCTCATGCCCCGAACTGAAAAAGAGGCTTGAATCCGTGTTTGGGAAAAATGCGAAATTCGCAAACAGCCTGCCAAGTGCCGAAGAAGCAAAAGAGTTTGACGCACTCATCCTCCTTGATCTGCCCGACAATGCAGATCCGAAAAACTCTCTCGCCAAAATCGAGGCGCTCGCAAAGGGCAGGCAGGTCGTCTGTGGACTCGATGTCTTTGCAAAACTGTTCCCAAATGAACTTGCCCTAAAAAAGAAAGAATTGGACGGGAACGCCATCGCGGTTGAAAATTGCTATTTCATGAAGGGTTTCGAGTCCGGGAAAGTCCTTCCGTGGCGGAGTGGAAAATGTCTTGTCCAGGGCAAGAACTTCCCCTGGATGGCGCCTCGCATCGGCTTCAAGATCGCTCTCCGAAGCTATTCCGGAGAAATATTCGCGCTAGAAAAAATGCTCGAAGGTGGAAAGCTTCTCGCATTCGATCTCAGCTCCATTGAAGGCACGGGCACAGACGGATTTTCCGATCTTCCCTTCTCAATTCTGCTCGAAGCTCTCGGTTCAGAGTCCGTGGATATGGGCATTTTCGCCGCCCCCTGGCAGAGCTATGAAAGCTACATCTCGGAACTGGAAAGCTTCTGCAAACGGAACAGCGATATTCTGAAGATTGAAAAACTGGCTCCACTTTCCGCCGAAGGCAGAGCGCTCAGGCTCCTGAGCATCGGAGATGTCGAAAAAAAGCCTCTCGTCCTTTTCTCGTCATGCACGCACGGGCACGAATGGGCACCCGCATACGGAATATTTTCATGGCTCAAAAATTTCATCGCCGAAGAGCGCGCCGGAACTATCTGGGCTAAGACAGTTCTCGACAATATTGCAATCGCGTGGGTTCCCGTCGTCAGCGTTGACGGCTTCCATGCCACCTGGGCAAGAGACGCATGCGTTCCATACGGTCCTAGAAATGTTGATCTCCTCTACAATTATCCTCCCTTCGAAATTTGGGACAGCTTCAAGCATTGGGATGGCAGGCCGCGCGGAACTGCTCCTTTCTCCGAGCCAGAAGCCCAGGTCATGGACTCGATCTACAAACGTTTCGCCCCCAGCGGAGAGCTTTATGTTGATTATCATGAATGCACCGAAAACGACTTCTACATCCATGACGAGCCGAACATCTTCGTGGATTCCATTACACCGACTATTGAGTCGCTTTTCAAGGACAGATACTTCATCTCACAAAAAGACGCGCTCCATCAAGTGCGCTTTACTGGCAATGTCATTTCAAGCGGTGGTCCCATAAACAGAGCCTACGCGAAAAAGCTTGGATTCAAAGAGGCGTTCCTCGTTGAATTCTTTGGAAACAACGACTATTCCCCTTATCACATAATCGCAAGAAGCGACGCATCTGCGAACTTCGCGGAGCAGGTGCTTGGCTCAGTGCTTGGACGCACGGAGTTCAACTACAGGTCAGAAGACTTCGATGCCACAGGCACATTACAGGAAATAGGGCAGGACAAAGTCATGGATTTGCTCATCATTGCGCCGGACGGCAAAAGCATCCGCGAAAAGCATGAAATACGCGGCGGAGAAGATTTCAAGACCAGGCTCAAAGCTGGCGAAAGACTTTTAATCTTGAAAAACAAAATCCTCAATTGAGAGGCGATCATGAGAATATTTCCCTATGGTTTAGTTCCTTTGATCTGCGGACTCATTATTGGAGGATGCGTAGATTCCCATTCCGGACACGAGAGTTCTGCAAAGTCCGAAGCTATCCTTGAAGAGATGTGCAATCCTCCAATTCCCGGCCTGGACCTTCCTCAGAAATTTGCCACACAGATATTCACCAGCGAACTTACGCCTTCGATACTCATCGTCTCAAAGAGCAAAAAGCTGAAGCTCTTCGACGGAATCAGCGAAAGCTTCGGCCTGGGAGGTCCGATAGGCGCGGCGTTCATCTCCGATGGCAGTCCCTCGGCGCAAGGCAGGGGCGAAATCCCTGCCGCATCGCTTTCTGAATCATGGATACTTTTCTGGTTCTCTGGAGCGGAAAACTGGGACAGCTTCAAATACGCCGACTACCTCAAAACACATGTAAAAGATGAAGGCAGATATGCTTTCGACATTCCCATCCTTGTCTCATTCCAGCACAAGCCGTCCAAAATTGTCTTTGGAAAGGACGGCGCTGAATTTGATTTTCCGGAATCCGCAGGAGCCGTCCAGATAATTCCTTTCTCCGGTGCAGACCGCAGTCCCCTTGCAGAATCCGAAAAATGGATGGACAAAATTCCCGAAACCGTCCTGGCGAAGGCGCGCAAACTGAACGCAATCATGAAGACATTTCCAATCAATGCGATTGAAGATTACCGAATATCAAATCCGGAAAATTTCATTGAAGTGTCTCATCGCTTCAGATTTGCCGAGTTCCCGGATGAATGGAGGACGAAAGCCCTAAAATACGCGCCGCTTCCGCCGGCAATCTCTTTAGCCTCTGACAACGGATTCCCCATCGAGTTTAACAAAAAGCCTGAAGATCTCGGCATTCCAACGCAGTTCGGTCCGAGCCGCGCCATCATCGGTGCAGATTCCTTCTCCTGGCGATGGAATGGCTTCCCTGAACTCCTCGGCGATGTCTATTTTCCCCAGATTGACCGTGCCAAGGACACGGAGATGCTCGAGAAAATCGAGAAACAGGCTAGGGAAAAACTTTTCGATACCGGAACCGCATACTTCGCCGCAGGCGGAGCGGCAACGACCCAGGGATTCAAAGCGAGAATGATACCGTATGTCTCCGAGGATACTGCCGATAAAATCCGTTCCGTCACGATGCGAATGGTCAACGAACTTGTGTTCAATCCGGAATTATCTGTCCGGATCTCCGATCGTAAGCGGGGGCGCGACAGGCTCGTTGACTGGGCAAACCACACAAAATATTATCAGGGAGACGACGAGCCAATCGCGCTTGAAGTCCCGCGCGGTCTCTGGGAATATGCCTTCTACACGGGAGACTTCTACACTATCAGCGCCAACTGGAAAAAAATACTCGAGTTCGGCGAGAATGCATTCGTCAAAAACGACTGGCTGAACCAGACAAGAACGAATAGCGGTGGAGACTCCTTCCATGATATCATCGGCGGAACTGCCGCGATTGCGAAGTTCGCAGCAGTCCTGGACAAGCCGGAAATCTACGGTAGCTTTGCCCATGTTTTGGCAAGGCACCTCATTGCCTACTACAACTATGAATACGCCTTCGAACAGTATGCCCGGAACTACAAGCCGTCATTCTCCGCCATGGATGAAGGTAAAATGTTGGTCTGGGACATATACCAGCCATTCGGTCCATTTTTCTGCAAGGCTGAGGCAAAAGGCTTCTATGGCGACTACAGCGGCTTCTACGAACACTACGCAAGAATAGGCGACGGCGAATACGGCACAGGCGACCTCTTCAGCAGGTTCTATGGCCATTTCCCGAAAAAGCACCTCTCCGAAACCTTCGAGAAGCTCATGTGCGGACAGATGCCCGCGCCAGGCAAGAGCGGCGGCGAAGCCTTCAAATGGAAAGTCCAATTCCAGCTCCGCTCCGCAATCCTGGGGCATGACTATCAAAAGCTCTCTCAGTGGCTTGATGATTCCAAACAGATCTGGGACGGCAAATCTTCCCCCACCATACTTATGAACCTTTACAATATGAAGAATCCCGGCAAATATGTCTCAATTCTCCCCGACTCATTTCAAAAGGAAATAAAGGGACGATGCGTTGACCTGCTCGTTGACAAATCCACCAGGCACAGCTTCTTCGACCTCGATATAAAAAGCTCCCAAAATCCAGGTCTCTTTCTTTTTGGCTTTTATCCGGAAAAATCCAAAGGAAAGGCAAAGTTCCATTCAGGCAATGGAGTGAACCTGGGGCTGATTTCCACCGGAGACGAAAATCCCGGGAAATGGAGCGAGATGCCGGAATCCAACTGGGTGCTGAAATGCCTCGCGCAGATCCCTGACACACCAGCAAAAAACAATCCGGAAAATAAGGCAGATCCTGTCCAGGCCGTCAAGCTGCGTCCGCAATCTGCAGAAGAGCTTGCGTCATTTTCATTATTGAAGGACGGCAACTTCGAGAACTGCTCCAGCCCTGAAAGCAAAGAAGAGGACGGCAGGAAAACATGCAGAATCGGTGCCTGGCGCCTCCGCAAAGGATGGGATGATCGGAAAGAACACGAAACGATCCTGAAAAACGTAGGCATACAAAAAGATTCATCCGACGGAAAAAATCTCGCCAGGATCACATGTGACTTCAAGGAATATATCTCATTCACTCAAAACATAAGTGCAAAAGCAGGAACAACATACAGACTCTCCTGGCTATGCCGTGGCGTCAATTCTGGCGGCGGAGCCATACGGATCAGGCACTACGGTTTCGGATGCAACGAATACGCCGTCAAGGACTTCAACTGGAACGGGAACGAATGGAAAGCCTTCGAACTGGTCTTCACCGCATATGCTGACAACCCGAACGCCCAGCTCGACTTCTGGATCATGCCGTCGAAAAAGCCCGACGACTTCTGCGAAATCCGCGCAATATCGCTCGTAAAATCCTGCTGGGACGCAGGCGCAAACACCGTATTCCAGACCGGGAAGCCGATCACGCTCAAACTCGAAGTCCCAAAAAAGTCTAGAGCCGCAGAAGACATCAAATGCAAAATACTCAGCCCGTTCGGCGAAACAGTTGCCAGATCGGAGTTCAAGCCTGGCGAGAACTCCGGACAAAGCATCCAATTCATTCCGCCAAACGCAGGCTATTACATGGCAGACGCGACGCTTCTTCTCGAAGGCGAACAAATCAATGATCTGCTCGGAATCCCGGTCATAGTTGATAAATCCGGCATCGAAGGGATTGACGATTTCTGGAAAGCCTTCATCCTCAATAAAGGAAAATGAATGGAACGCCGTCATCCTGACGGCAGAGCTAAGAAGGGAAGAGAAGATGCCGAGCTGGAGCTCGGCGTTCCGAAAAGATATAGAGAAAGAAATTGGAGTTATCAACAGCGTGATATTATGGAAATAAATAAGAAAATCAAATTCATATTTAGCAAGATACAGTCATTACGATTCTTGCCTGCACTGCCAGCAGTTTTGACGCTGTTTGCAAGTATTGCCATTGCGGATTCCCCTCCAAGCGATGTTTTCGACACCCAAAAAGAAGACACCTTGAAATATCTTGAGGAAACATATGACTCTATGCCCTCGGAGCGGTGGAGTAATAAATCAAAGGCGGAATACAAAAAGCTTCTTTTTGACGAACTCAGGCGGTCATTTAAAGAAGACAAAGGCTGGACGGAAAAGAAGCTGGAACTCTTGAAAAGGCTTCTACCAAACGATATGAAAAGTGCTTTGGACAGTAATCTAATGCCTAATTGTTTCAATTTTCTGCAATTGAGGAGGGGGCTTGAATTCCTTGTTCGCTATTCGGACAAAGAACTCGATGAATATACACAGACTGTTCGCGATCAGGCGGCAGAGGCAACTCTATATGCCGCTACGCTCATAAAAGACAGGCCAGATAAAGATGAATTACTGAGTATAATGAACGGCATTAGGAATGTTAATTTTATAAACTACCAAGTAAAAAGAGTTTCTTCGTTCAAACTGCTCCAGAGACTTGATAAAAATGAGATGGAAGCATTGAAAATAGATATAAAAGAAAGAATAGAAAAAGCTATTGAAGATGAAAATAACCGAAAGCAAAAAGTTCAAGACAGCAAAAAAGCAATAAAGTTCAAAGGAGAGAATCCTTTCAATTGTTTATTATTGCAAAGCATGTCAAATGCTTTGTCAATGAAAAGCAAGACGTTTCCGAGCAGGATTCCTGCCCAAGAATGGGTCGACTGCGACAAGGACTTTGAGAAACGGTTCAATCAATGGAAACAATCAGAAAAAAGAGAACGACTAAAAGATGCCCAGAAAAGTATAATGTCAGAGAATAATTCTACGGGCACGCCGACAAAGACAGACTACGAGGTTTCAAATAAAGATTTCATAAAAATCTGCAAAGACGGATCCCCGGAAGAAATCATCAAGGCTTTGTCAATGGTGACGAAGATAAACTTTAAGGATGAAACAGGCGCGACACCTTTGTGCTATTTAGCGGAATCAAACGAAGATATTGATGCAATTGCAATATTGCTGGAGGCTGGCGCAAAAGTCAACGACAGGGATAAAAATGGAGAAACCCCTCTGTTTTATGCTCTTTCTTCTAACGGTAATGCAGAAGTGATCTCCGCGCTCATAAAGGCGGGTGCGAATGTCAACGAGACGAACAATAATGGAATAACCCCTCTTATGTCTGATATTGAAATGACAGAAAAGCCTGAGATCATGTTTGATCTGCTTCTCAAAGCCGGAGCCGACATCAATGCAAGAGACAATGATGGCATGACTCCTCTCATGTGGCAGGCAAGAACAGGCGATGTTGAACTTGTAAGAGCCCTTATAAAGGCAGGTGCAAAAGTGAATGACAGAGACAAGAAAGGGATGACAGCCCTAATGTGGGCCTCTCGATGCAGTAAGGCAGAATCGCTAAAGATCCTGATTGGAGCGGACTCAATTATTGATTCTCGCGACAATGAAGGAATGACCGCGTTAATGCATGCTGTATCAAGCTCTTCAAAAAACAGTATTGATACGGTAGAGCAACTCATCAATGCAGGTGCGAAGATAGACGATTGTGACAATTTAGGAAGAACTACTCTCATGCATGCTGCGTCAGGCGCAAATATTGAAATGATAAAATTTCTATTGAATGCTGGTCAGAAGATTGACACCAAGGATAAAAATGGCATGACCGTGCTTATGCATCTTGCACAAAATATGTCTCCCTCATGTGAAAAGGCGATGGAAGAGCTGATCAATGCAGGTGCCAAAGTCAATGACGCTGACAATGACGGCAAGACCGCGCTCATGCATGTGGCAATGGCAAGATCTGACAGGAAAACTGATCTTATTAAGCTTCTGCTGGAAAAAGGTGCCGACGCAAAAATAAAGAGTAAAGAAGGTTTGACGGCATACGATTATGCGAGCAAAAACAAATATTTCAGGGACAAGAAAACACTGGAGCTGTTGAAATGAGCACGATACTTTCACTGTCGCCTTTCTGGCAGGCAATGAACGATGGGGCGGAATTCCAATTAGTTGAGGATAAAGCACATGAAATATTCTCTCACAAAGG
>DYRX01000004.1:7708-35213 GCA_020718525.1 Victivallis vadensis | reverse complement strand
AATTTCCTTTGCATGATTTGTAAAAACAAGCAGGATGGACAACGCAAACATTGAAAATCAAAAGGCATGGATCCGTCGTTAAATTTTCCTTGAAAATAACGATTTCACGCTTATATTGCTCCCCTTAAGTTCAATGAAGAAATCAGGAGAAGGTCAAAATGGAAGAAAGCAGACAATTTCAGGCGGAAGTTCGCGAGCTTCTGCATCTCGTAATAAATTCCCTATACTCGAACAAGGACATATTTCTAAGAGAGCTGATCGCGAACGCCGCCGACGCGATTGACAAGGCGCGTTTCGAGTCGCTCACCAGACCCGAGATGGCATCCGAATGGCAGATTGGGATAGAGGCGGACAAAAAGAAAAACACCCTGACCATAAACGACAACGGAATAGGGATGACCCGCGAGGAGCTGATTCGAGACATCGGAACAATAGCGAAGTCCGGCACAAGGGCATTCATGGAAATGCTGAAGGAAAAAAAAGATGCCGGAGTTCCTGACCTCATCGGGCAGTTTGGAGTTGGATTTTATTCGGCGTTCATGGTTGCCGAGAAAATTGTCATTGTGTCGAAAAAGGCTGGCTCGGACGCTCCTCCGACACGCTGGGAATCGAAGGGGGAAAGCGAATACACACTCTCTGACGCGGTGAAGGCAGACCATGGCACCGAGATCACTCTGCATCTCAAAGGGGATTCCCTCTCCTATCTCGAAGAATGGAAAATCCGGGAGCTAGTCAAAAAATATTCGGACTTCATTGAATTCCCGATCAGGCTTCTTTCGCAGGAGAAGGGAAAGGACTCCGGAGCGGACTGGAACCTTCTGAACACTGGCAAGGCTCTCTGGCTGAGGCCTTCGTCCTCGGTCTCCGAGGAAGAGTATAAGTCGTTCTATGCCCATCTTTCTCACTTCGATTCGGAGCCAGCTCTGAGAATACACTATTCCGCAGAGGGCTCGATAGATTTCAAGGCGCTTCTCTTTCTCCCCTCCAAGGCACCATTCGATCTCTTTACGCCAGAACAAAACAGGAGAGGAGTCCAGCTCTACATAAGAAGAGTCTTCATAACGGACGAGAACGACATCGTTCTTCCTGAATACTTCCGCTTTGTCAAAGGCGTTGTCGAATCGAATGATCTTCCCCTCAACGTCTCGCGCGAAATGCTCCAGGATTCCCCGCAGATTTCAAAGCTGAAAAAAAATCTGGTCAGAAAACTCCTGTCTGAAATGAAGAAGATGCAGGAGAATTCATTCGATGCATACGCCGCCTTCTACGCCGAATTCAAAAACTCCATCAAAGAGGGCCTGCACAGCGACTACGCCAACAAGGAGGCTCTGACAGATCTGCTTCTTTTCGACTCGATGAAGCACTGTTCAGAAAAGCCGATCAGCCTCAAACAGTATTGCTCTGAAATGAGCGGAGCCCAGAATGAAATATATTGCTTCCTATGCGAGAAGAAGAGCGATGCAGACAGCTCTCCCCATCTCGAATTCTTCAGGGAAAACGGTCTCGATGTTCTCATACTTCCTGATCCGATTGATGAAATTATCATCCCAGAAATCAGCGAATATTCAGGGAAGAAGCTTAAGATCGTAGGAAAATCAGACATCAACTACGATGCGATCGTCCCCGAGCAGACCAAGAAGCTCGTAGAATCTGCCAACAAGGACAACTCGGAATTCCTGAAATATTTGATGAAGCATTTTGACAAATACGTGAAGAATGTCTGTTTTTCTTCGGCTCTGTCCGGCGTTCCATGCCGCATCAAGACCGACGAGTTCGCTCCAGGAGCGCATTTTGAGAAGCTTATGAAGGCGATGAAGCGCGATATTCCCGAGAGCAAAGGGACTCTTGAACTCAATCCTTCGAACAGCATAATACAGTCTCTCTGCTCAATTTTCAAAAAAAATCCGGGTGACAAAAGGATAGAGGACAGTATAGAAATCCTTTTTGATCAGGCACTTATAGCCGATGGCAAGCCGGCGAGAAACCCAGGGCTGTTCTCGAAGAAAATCTCCAGCATGCTCTCCTCGACGCTAGGCTGAGCACCGTCACCGCGCTTTAAAAATTGGGGATTCCGTCAAATGAACAAATTCGAAGAATCTCTGCTCAAATATTTGACGGAGCCGGAGCTCGGGGCAATCCGCTCTAAAAAAATAGGAATTGCAGGCGTCGGCGGGCTTGGCTCCAACTGCGCCATGCATCTTGTCAGGTCAGGCTTCAACAATTTCGTGATCTGCGACTATGACGTTGTCGAAGCGTCAAACTTGAACAGGCAATATTTCTTTGCCGATCAGATAGGGTTTCCGAAAGTTGACAGCCTCGCTTCGAACATGCGCAAGGTGAACGAATCGCTGAAAATTGAGGCGATATGTGTCAGACTGGATTCGGACAGCATGAAGAAAACTTACGCGGACTGCGATGCAATTGTTGAGGCGTTTGACTGTCCCGAATCGAAAAGGATGATTGTCGAATCCTTCGCAAACTCCGGGAAATTTCTTGTTTCCGCTTCCGGGATCGCAGGCATTGGAAATTCAGATTCCATTGCCACAAAAAAGCTTGGAAAGAATTTTTTTGTGATCGGGGATTTAATCTCGGGGGTTTCATCTGAAACGCATCCGTTTTCACCAAGAGTGGGAATCGCCGCCGCAAAGCAGGCAGACCTTATTCTCGCATGGGCACTTGGAAAAGTTTAAGCCGAAACGCTTATGTTATCAAACCCATTCTTTGCACAGGACTTCGGCCTGTTCGAGAACGAGTTCTGTGGACAATTATCGCCCATCAGACAGACAAAATTTGCGCGTTTGGAACCCACAGCTTACTTGGCTCTTCCGGAACCCTTTGCTGTCCAAAAAAGGAGCCTTTCGCATCCGGAAAATTTCTCATTTGCCCTGACTTTGCACGGAACTGCATCGTCATCGGAGATTCTGTATTCGTGATCCCCGATCTTCACAAAGCCCTTGAGCAGAGGCAATGTAAATGAAGAGTCCAGGACGCCTCTGTCAATGTCAAAAATCTTTCCGGCATTGTCTCCCTTGACGGAAACTCTTTTTGAGCTGATGGCAATTAGAAGTTTCTTGCCGCTGATTTTGAGTTTGATCGTCTCTTCGATGCTTCTTTTACCAATGCAGTCGCCTTTTTTACGAAGGAAATTCGTGGAAAAAGAATTTGTATTCCGGCGAATTTCATAGGCTTCGACAAGGCTGAAAGTCTCCGAACTCCAGCTTCCAAAAGAAAAGCTCACATTGGAATCATTTCCAATTTTGGAGACTTCGAAATCGTCGGGAAGCAGGAAAGATGCGCGGACTGCAAATCTGTCGTGGCAGAGCAAATCCGACCCGGGTTCGCCGCAAGAAAATTTTTCCTGATGCGATGCGGAGACATCAATCTTGGAGCGTAACAAGGAATTTCCAGAATTGGTGTCTGCCGCGAAATTCGCAAGAAGCTTCATGTTGCTTGTGACATTGCTGACCGTGATCGGATTGTCCGTGCTCGACATGGATCCGCTCCAGTCAACAAAATGCCATCCTGCATCGGCGACGGCAGTCACCGGCACACAGGATGCGCCATTGAGAATGCTCTGCTCAGGATCGTTGCCTATGCTTCCGCCCTCGCCAGCCTCGAAGACGACAGACCATCCTATGTTCGACGAGACGGCGGCATAGACATAGGAGCCCTGGACGCAGGCGAGAAGCCTTGTTCCGGTCGAGCTCATGGAAAGGCACTGCCAGTTGAGTCCCGTGGATGATCCGCTCGGACTGTTTTTCTCCCAGGTCGTTCCGGAATCCTTGCTCGTATAGACAAAATCATTCGCGGCAGAGACGGCAATAACAGTTCCGTCTGAGCTCAGCGACGAAGATGTCCATCCCTTCGCCGTCGAGCCTGCGGGAGTCTTTTTAGACCAGCTTGTCCCTCCGTCAGCCGACAGGTAGAGATAGTCGTTGTATGCGACGCAGGCAATCACTGTTCCGTCCGTGTTCGCGTCCAGGCTGTTCCAGCCTTTCGCCGTCGAGCCGGCTGGCGTCTTTTTTGACCAGGTCGCTCCGGAATCCTTCGATATGTAAACGTAGTCGTTCCAGGCGCCCGCCACTATCACGGAGCCGTCGTCGTCAATAGAAAGCTCGTTCCATCCTTTCACAATTCCAGTTCCTGCAGGCGTCTTCTTGGACCAGGTGGTTCCGCCGTCAGCAGAGACATATACATAGTCGTTCCAGGCGCAGGCAGAAATGAAAGATCCGTCCTGATCAAGCGAGATCGAAGTCCATCCTTTTACAACTCCGCTTCCAGCAGGCGTTTTTTTAGACCAGGTTGCGCCGCCGTCAGCAGAGATATAGACGTAGTCGTTCCATGCGCAGGCTCCAATGATCATCCCATCGTCGCTGGCGGAAACAGAAGTCCAGCCTTTCAGCACCTTGTCTCCGGCAGGCGTCACCCTGGACCAGTTGGCTCCGGCATTGGAGGATGTATAGACGTAGTCGTTCCATGCGCATGCCGCGAAGCGGGAGCCATCCTGGCTTATCGAGCATCCTTTCCAGGTGAACTGCCCGGAGGCGGGCGACGATTTGCTCCAGACATAGTCTCCCGAAAAAGATTCGATGGACATGATGGAGCAGAGCGAAAAGATGAAGAGCAGACATTTCTTCGGCATTGATATCTCCTTGAAAAGATTTGTTATTATTTTGCTTTTTCGCTGAAAATAAGCGACGGGGATTAAAATGCCAGCTGATTGTTAGATTCTTGTCAGAAAGCTCATACAAATTTGTAAATTCTGCATTTCAACGTGTCTTGATCGAAGATTTTCCATCTCTAGCTGGCGAGCAGCCTTGCAAAAAAACTCGCAACTTGCATATTTAACCAAGAGATGAGCAGGGACAGTTCTTCTGTCTCTGTCGTAGAGGACATTACAATTACTCCTAGGAACAAGAATGCGCATACTTTATGGAGTGCAGGGTACTGGAAACGGGCATATAAGCCGATCCAGGGAGGTGGTGAGGGAGCTAAAGAAGCGCGGACACGAAGTCCAGGTCATATTCAGCGGCAGAGATCCAAAGACTATCTTCGACATTGACGTCTTCAATCCCTTTCATTCTTTCAAAGGCTTCACTTTCGCGATAAACAACGGTCAGGTTTCACGTCTGAAGACGGCGTTTTCGCTGGACATTCCGCGATTCTACAAGGACATCCGCAATTTCGACGCGCGGGGCGTTGATCTCGCAGTCGTTGACTATGAGCCGCTTACGTCGAGAATAGCGAAGCGGAACAAAATCCCGTCCGTCGGCATCGGGCACCAGTATGCGTTCAAGTATAAAATACCGATTTCTTCAGCGAATCCGATGGACAAGCTGATCATGAACATTTTCGCCCCCGCCGAACATAATCTCGGGCTTCACTGGCATCATTTCGGGCAGTATATACTCCCCCCCATCATTCCGCCACTGCGCAGAGATCCTTCGAGACAGCGCAAAAATAAAATTCTAGTCTATCTCCTTTTCGAAGAAAGAGCTGGACTTCTCAAAATTCTCAGAAATTTCAAGGAGCATCAGTTCTTTGTGTATGATAAAGTTGACTCTCCCAGCGACGAGGGGAACATCCACATAAGACCGCTCTCAAGAAATGCGTTTTTGGACGATTTGTTCGAGTGCGAAGGCGTGATAAGCAATGCCGGCTTCGAGCTCCCCAGCGAGGCTATCCATCTCGGGAAAAAGCTTCTTCTCAAAGCCGTCGCCGGACAGCTTGAGCAGTGCTCGAACGCCTTGGCAATAGAAAAACTCGGATTCGGAATGACGATGAAAGACTTCAATCCGGCAATCATCGAAAAATGGCTGAACGAATTTAAGACGGACGGCTGTATTTATCCGGACGACACTGTTGCACGGATATGCGACTGGCTCGAAGCCGGAAACTTGAACGACATCTCCTCCCTCTCAAAATCGCTGTGGAATCAGACAAAGATGGGCTTCGACAGCAAATGAAATTTTCAGATTTCGTTCCAGAAATTCAGGAGATCATCGGCAAAAGCTTCTTTGCCTCCGACCCAGAAATACTCATGGTCTCAAATGATTCCAGAAAAGTAGTGCCGGGAACTCTTTTCGTCTCGATAGGCGGCTCCTCCGGCAAAGGCGGCATTTTTATTTCTGACGCCTTGAAAAAAGGCGCGGCGGCAATTGTTTCAGATTCGCAGCCAATAAACATTCCCCCTGAAATTCCATTTCTTCAGGTTGGAGACGCGTACGGGGCTTATTCCCGGATCTGCGAGCTTTTCTTTGAAAAACCGGCAGAAAAGCTTTCTCTGATTGCAGTCACAGGCACCAACGGCAAAACTAGCACAGCTTTTCTCACAAGGGCAATCTTCTCCTTCTGCTCCGTAAAAATTGGCCTTCTCAGCACTGTCTGGCGAGACGATGGAGCTGAAAGCGTTCCTGCTGACAGAACAACTCCGGACGCCTTCGAACTGCAGGACTCATTCCGCCGCATGCTCGCCAATTCCTGCACACATGCCGTAATGGAAGTCTCGAGCCATGCGCTTGTTCAAAACAGGATAGGAAATGCGAAATTCGCGGCGGCGGCATTCACCAACTTGAGCGGAGATCACTTGGACTACCATCGGACAATGGAGGAATATTTCAGGGCGAAGAAGATCCTTTTCGAGAAGCATCTCAAAGCGGACAGTGTCGTGGCAGTCAACATGGACGACGCATACGGCCCTCTCATAAAGCCGGCCTGTGGAATTGATTGCGGCTATGGCAGATCGAAGAATGCCGCATACCGGATTTCCGACGTAGAACTCTCCCCCTCGGGTTCAGCCTATCTTATTAGCTTTCCGGGTGGCGTGCGCAAAATCGCGACTCCGCTGGTCGGCGAATACAACGTTCACAACACGGCGGCGGCATTCGCGATTGCACATGGACTCGGACTCCCGCCAGACGCAATAGCTGAATGCCTCGCACAAAAAATTAGAATTCCCGGAAGAATGGACAAAATCGTCTGCTCGGACGGACCGATGATCGTGATAGACTACGCCCATACTGACGACGCTTTGGAAAGAGTCATACGCGCGCTGAGACCAGCCTGCCGCGGAAAGCTGATCTGCGTATTCGGATGCGGCGGAGACAGAGACAGGACAAAAAGACCGAGAATGGGGGCTGTTTCTGCGAAATTCGCAGATTTTACAATCATAAGCAGTGACAATCCAAGAAGCGAAGACCCCGCGACGATAGCTGAGGAAATTTTTGCGGGTCTTCCACCCGGTGCGCCTTCCACGACAATTCTTGATCGGAGCTCGGCGATCCTAGAGGCAGTTTCTTCTGCCACTGATGGAGACATTGTGCTTATCGCCGGTAAAGGACACGAGGACTATCAGGAAATCGCAGGCGTGAAGCGACATTTCGACGACATTGAGGAGGCGCTGGCGGCCTGCAGGTCGCTGGGGCTTGAAGTGAAGGAGTCGTGCAGATGATCGAATGGATCAAAATCAGAGGTCTCGCCCTTATCGACTCGGCGGAAATAGAGTTCAGCCCCGGTCTCAACATCATCAGTGGCGAAACTGGCGCCGGCAAGACCGTATTCATGTCGGCAATTTCAATTCTGCTTGGCGAGAGAGCCGACAAGTCATTGATACGCAATGGCGCAGACTTCTGCGAAATTAGCGCATCGTTCAGACTAGGCGGGGAGCTTGCCAGGAAAATAGCCGAAACACTTTCCGACTGCGGAATTGACGCCTCTTCCGACGAATCCCTCCTGTTCAGGCGGAGAATCGGACAGAGCTCCTCCAAATGCGTTGTAAACGACTCTCCCTGCTCGCTAGAACTCATGAGAAAGCTCGGAGAAACCCTGATTGACACCCACGGCCCTCACGAGCACCAGTCTCTGCTCAAGCCATCTCTCCAGCTCGAAGTGCTTGACGGATTCCGCGGGGCGTCCGGAGATCTGGAATTCTGCGCCAAAGCCTACGGCGAACTGGTCAAAGCAGAGCAGGAGCTTTCAAAAATCCTCGCCGACTCGCCATCCGAGGGCGAGATTGATCTGCTGAAGAAGGCTCTCCGCGAAATTGAGGCGATTGCTCCGCAACTCGGTGAAGACGAAGAGCTTGCGTTAAAACACAAGACCGCGGCATCCGCCCACGATCTCGCCATTTTTTCTGGAAAGGCGTCTTCCCTTCTGGACTCTTCGGATTCGTCTGTCACTGAAAGAATATCCGAGGTGCATAAATTTATCCGCGAGATCGAAAAGCTCGATCCCGCGTCGGGAGCGGACTTCGCCGCCCTCTGCCAGTCTTTGAAGGACTCCGCGTCCTCCCTCGCGTCCTCGCTCGACGACTACGCCTGCCGCATAGAGCTGGACGAGCAGAGCTTTGCGGCGATAGAAGAGAGGATGAGAGGACTCCAGACTTTGAAGCGCCGCTACGGACCAAGAATCGAAGATGTGATCGCATACTCCGAAAACGCTCGAGCCATAATTGCGCTGTCGGAAAACCGGGCAGGACTTTTATCTTCGCTCAAGGTCGAGATTGAAAGGCACAGGGCTGAGCATCGGAAATATTGCAGCCTTATCGAGTCCGCGCGCAAAAAGGCGTCTGCGAAATTCGCTGAATCCGTCGAGCGCGAGCTTCGCGAGCTTGGCTTCATCAAGGCTTCATTCGCCGTCCGCTTCGATAGCGCCGATCCGGGACCAAGAGGCTCCGACAAGATAGAATTCATGTTCAGCGCGAATCCTGGAGAAGGGATGAAGCCGATCCGGGAAATCGCGAGCAGTGGAGAGATATCCAGACTCATGCTTGCGCTCAAGACTGTGCTTGCCGAAACCGACGGTGTCCCGACGCTCATATTCGACGAAATTGATGTGAACATCGGAGGCGTCACTGCATCTGTCGTAGGAGAAAAGCTGAAAAGGCTTGCGGTCGCGCGCCAGGTGATATGCATAACCCATCTTCCGCAGGTGGCGGCATCCGGCGACAGGCATCTCAAGGTTGAAAAGAGCGTCAGCGAAGGACGGACTTTCACGGAAATCTCAGTTCTTGACGCAGAATCGAGAAAATCAGAAATCGCGCGGATGCTAGGAGGAACAAAGGCGGCGGAAATCCATGCGGCAGAACTGCTTACCAATTCAGACGTGTCGGACACCGGAGGAAAAAAGAGGAAAAGAGCTAAAAATGACTGAATCATCCTGGAGCCTTGACGAACTTGTCAAATCGAAGCTGGACCGCGTTGTCGCAGTCGAGACATCGGACAATTCAGCCGACGTGTACTTGAGAAATAATGATTCTGTAGAACGATTGGAAATGCCGTTCGAACCATTTTTCCTTCTGAGCGCTCCGGACTTTCTAGGAAATTTTTCCGGGGACTGCCAGATAAGGCCCCTCAGCGGCCCTGGGGCTCTATCTTATCTTGCGAAATTCGCAGATCTCAAAGCATACGACACTGCGCTCAAGTTTCTGCGCGATTCGACTGGCGGCACAGGCTCGGTGCGCGGCAGGTCTCCCTGGAGGGTTTTCAGCGATCCCACTCAGCAATTTCTCTCCTCTGCAGGAATCCGCCTCTTCAGAGGAATGAAATTCGGAGAACTGAGAAGGATGCAAGTTGATATCGAGACACTGCTCAGCGAGGGCTACGATTTTCCGAATCCAGAGCGCGATGGCGATGCGATATGCCTCATTTCGATGAGCGACAGCACTGGCTGGGAAAAGACCCTTCTCCTGGACGGGAAGTCCGGCGGCGAGGCGGAGCTTCTGAAAAGCTTTGCCGCCCTGCTGAGGGAAAGAGACCCGGATGTTGTAGAGGGACACAACATCTTCCGCTTCGATCTGCCATATATCGAGGCACGTGCGAAAAAATTCAAGGTAAAGTTGAATCTTGGCAGAGACGGATCGGCAATTCATTCCAGACCCTCCCGAATTTCCATCGCAGAACGCACCTTGAGCTACAAACGCTATGAAATCCACGGGAGGCACATCGTTGACACATATCACCTGGTCCTTCTCTATGATGTTTCACACAGGGATCTGGACGAATACGGGCTCAAGGCGGTCGCAAGACATTTTGGAATTTCCCCCAAGGACCGGACATACGTTGACGCCTCGATGATATCAGAAATATACCGCAATGATCCGGAAACCCTTCTGCGCTATGGACTTGACGATGCCAGGGAGACCCGCGCTCTTTCCGCGCTGCTTTCTCCGAGCTATTTCCATCAGGCTCAGATAGTTCCGTATTCCTTTCAGAACTGCATCTCCAGAGGAAACGCAACAAAGATTGATGCGCTTCTATGTTCGGCATACCTCGATGCAGGAGCTTCGATACCCGATCCTGAGGGGGAGCGGAGCTATGCAGGCGCGCTTACCGAGGCGTTCCATTCCGGCGTCTTCAAGAATGTATGGCACTGTGACGTGCGTTCGCTTTATCCGTCAATAATCCTCGCGGAGAAATGGCGGCCCTCGAGGGATCTGCTCGGTGTTTTTCCGTCTTTCCTCGAAAAGCTCAGATGCTTCAGGCTCCGCGCGAAAGATGCGGAAAAGCGTTCTTCCTCCCCGGCCGAAAAGGATTTCTTCAACTCGATGCAGACCAGCTTTAAAATAATGATAAACAGCTTTTACGGATACCTGGGCTTCCCCCAGGGAACTTTCAATGACTACAAGATGGCGGAGTCCGTCACCGCCCGCGGAAGGGAGATACTTTCAGGCATGGTGGGATTTCTTGAAAAGATCGGCGCGAAAGTCATCGAGATAGACACGGACGGCGTGTATTTTCAGCCGCCGGCTGGAAAGTCGCCGCAGGAGCTTGAAAAGGATTTGCAGGACTCTCTCCCGCCCGGAATTGACGTGGAGCTTGACGCGCAATACCGTTCGATGTTCTGCTACAAGAGTAAAAACTATGCGTTGCTCAAGGAGGACGGGGAAATCTCCATCACCGGCGCCGCGCTGAAGTCCAGAGGACTCGAAGCTTTTCAGCGCGACTACATTTCTGAACTGGTGCGTCTGATGCTCGAAGAGGATTATTCCGCAGTCACTCCCCTCAAGGACAGATATGTCAAAATGATACTGGAAAGAAAGATGCCGCTTGCGAAATTCGCAAAAAGCGAGACCCTTTCCGACTCGCTGGATTCATACAGGCGAAAGCTTGCCGACGGATCCGGAAGGCGGAGCGCCGCATACGAGCTGGCAATCGCATCGGGAAGAGACTACAGACAGGGCGATCAGGTTTTCTTCTATGTGACGGGAAATAAAAAGAACGTTCCGGTGGTCGGGAACTCGCGCCTCCTCAGAGACGCGCCGGAAATCCGCGACGAAAATGTCGCCTATTACCTTGCCAAGCTGGAGGATTTGCATGATAAATTTGCGCCGAAGCAAAGTCAGGCGCGCGAAATGACGGAGCTCGGATTCGAAATATGAAAAAGACCATTGCGTTTGCCGGAAGTTCGATCATTCAGGGATGGACAAGCCTAGAAAGGGACATGCACGGGCTGGATGTTGCGAATATCGCAATTGGCGGGACGACAACTTCGCAGTGGCTAGGCTGGATTTCAGACAAACTGCGGCCAATCGCTCCCTGCATCACGGTCTTCTACTGCGGCTCGAACGACCTCAACGCGGATTCCACGCCTGAAGCTATTATAAGCAGAACCGTGGAGATTTACAATATCTCGCGCAATGCAGTTCCGGGCTCGATTTTCTTCTACGTCTCAGTCATGAAGTCTCCACAGAAATTTCCTAAATGGGATCTGGTTGACAAAATAAACAGGGAACTTGAAATCTACTCGCAGACACGCCAGGATTTTGTGTATTGCGACATTAATCACCTTTTTTTTGGCTTGGACGGCAATCCGATAGAATCTCTCTATCAGGAGGACCGTCTTCATCTCCTTCCAGAGGCTTACTTTCTAATGGGCGAATACATGAGGCCAATTCTGATGGGACTGCTCGACAAGAGAAAAGCGCAGAGATGAGCATAATCAGAATATTGCCGGATGAAATCAGCAACAGGATCGCGGCGGGAGAAGTGATCGAAAGACCCGCTTCGGTTCTTAAGGAGCTCCTAGAAAACTCCATTGACGCCCTCGCGCGCTCCATGTCAGTCGTCATTGAAGGCGCAGGCTCCAGACTCGTCTCGGTGTCCGACGACGGAATTGGCATGGATCAGGATGACGCCCTGACCTGCCTCGAGCCTCACGCGACGAGCAAAATCGCGTCGGCAGACGATCTGAACATCATACATACGCTAGGCTTCAGAGGCGAGGCTCTACCAAGCATAGCATCGGTCTCGCGCATGAGAATCCGCACTAGAAGATCGCACGACTTGCAGGGAACTGAAGTCGTCTGCGAGGGAGGATTCCTGCGCTCTTCAGATCCGGTCGGTTGCGCGCCAGGAACCGAGATCTCAGTGAGAGACCTTTTCTACAACATGCCCGCAAGAAAAAAATTTCTCTTCAGCGACTCAACCGAGGAAAAGCACATCTTCGACTGCTTTATCGCCATCGCGCTTGGCAGGGCGGACGCTTCGTTTTCCCTCAAAATTGACGGAAAAATCGTGCAGATGAGCCCCGGAGCGGGAGATCTGCGCCCTAGAATAAGAGATTTTTTCGGCAAATCCGCCGAGGAAAATCTGATCGGGCTTGACTCCTCTTCGGACGGCATAAGCGTACACGGATTTGTAGCGAAGCACGGATTCACCCGTCCGTCCCGCAGAGATCAGAGAATATATGTAAACAAACGGCCTGTCGAAGCGCAGTGCGTCTTTTCAGGGATCAAGGATGCCTACAGCGGTCTTGTTCAGGATGGCAGATATCCTTTCGTCATTCTCTTCATCGAGATGGATCCGTCGCGAGTTGACGTGAATGTCCATCCGGCGAAAAGAGAGCTCCGCTTCCGCGAGCCGAGACTTGTCACGTCCCTGATATCGAAGGCGATATCTGAGACTTTGCGAAATTCGCAGACTCCAACGGTCTTCATCCAGAGCCAGATTCCATTGCGCTCCGCACTGGCCGCCGCGACAGTTGTTCATCATCCGAAGGCGGAGCCGAATCCGGAACTGCCCCATCTTTCAAAGAAATTGCTCAGTCCGATCTTGCCGCCGCCTCTTTCGTCGTTTGCTAAAAATGCCGGGACTCCAGCCCATGAAGCAAAAGCGCCCGCGGCAAACATTGAAGACAAACAGCTCGCTGTTCAAGATTCGGCGACCAAGATTCAATCTGAAGCGTCCTGCGGGGCATTTTCGGATCAGTTTGATCTGGAAATTCTGGGATTTTCCGGCGCAACATACATCGTCTGCTCTTCGGAAAGCGGAATTGTTATTCTCGATCAGCATGCCGCACACGAAAGAATTCTCTTCGAGGAAATCCTACGCAACTCCAAGCTCGAAAGCCCGGCTTCCCAAAAGCTCCTTCTCCCGGTCGTGGTTGAACTGCATCCCTCGGAAGCGGCGTTTCTTAAAAAAAACGCGGGGGCCTTCGATTCCCTGGGATTCGACATCGAGCCATATGGGAACGATTCATTCGCAATCAATGCGATTCCGCAGGCGCTCAGACAGGAAAATGTGGCAGGAATGATGGAGGACATGCTTTCCGATCTTTTCGAACAGATAAAGAGCGCGGAGGGGCTCTCCTCCGCCCAGATTGCGAAGGCCGCCTGCTCGCATGCCGTGAAAGCGAAGGAAAAATTGAGCTTGGAGGAGGCACGGGCCTTGCTGACACGTCTTTCCTTGTGCGAACTGCCTTTCTCCTGTCCGCACGGAAGACCGACCGTGATTCATGTCTCGTTCAGGGAATTGGAAAGAAGATTCGGACGGAGAGGCTGAAAAGAGGGAAAACCTCTTTGGCCAAATTTCAGAACTCCTGACTCGTGGAAATTGCTGTTCTTGGGATCTGTCTGCCTGTGCGAGCACGCAGACAGGTCGGTCTCGTAGGCTCATGAACGAATATAATTCCCATGCATCGCTTCCGAGTGATCCGATAGAGCCCCCTATTCAAACAAATCCAACGGATTTAATGGACGACACACTAGGTTTTTGTTCACTTGCGGAAAGATGTCTGCCCGCTTGTTTCGATCACAGAGCGCCAGAGTTCGCTCTCGGGATGGACGCGCTTTCTTTCGGATGTGCACATTCCGAGCGGGACATGGACATACTGGCCATGCCACCTTCCTATAATCATTTCGGTCTTTCCGCAGATTCCAGCATGCACGGCATTGTGCGCCAGCCTCATGCAGTAGATGCTGTCCTGAGGCGATGCCGGGACGCTTCTTATCATGTAGCTGGGATCAATGTATTTCAGCGTAGTCTCAATGGAAAGCTTCTTGAAATAATCGGCAATTCTGTCCTTCAGCAGTATGCCAATGTCATTCAGCTTCTGGTTGCCGGACGCGTCGGTCCCGGACTCGCCAGAAAAGAGCTCCTGTCCGGCGCCTTCCGCGACGGCAATGACCACGTGGTGTCTTCTTGCGAGCCTTTCCCTAAGATGTTCGAGGAGTCCATGCTCGCCTTCGAGATCGAAGGGCACTTCGGGAATGAGGACAATGTTGACATCGTTCATTGCAAGAGCGGCGTGGCATGCGATGAAGCCGGAGTGCCGCCCCATTAGTTTGACAAGCCCGATTCCGTTCGGTCCGCCCTTCGCTTCGGCATGGGCGTCGCGGAGCGCCTCCACCGCCTTCGAATATGCCGTTTCGAACCCGAAGCTTTCGTCAACATACATGATGTCGTTGTCAATTGTCTTCGGTATTCCGATCACCGATATTCTCGATCCTCTCTGGGCGATTTCCGAGCATATGCTGAGTCCGCCTTTCAAAGTGCCATCGCCTCCGATTATGAAGAGGATGTTTATTCCCATTCTTTCCAGGCAGTCAACGATCTCCGCATGGCACTGGCCTCCTCTTGATGACCCTAGCACTGTTCCACCAATCTCATGAATGTTGTCAACTGATTCGGGTGTCAGATCGAGGACGTCGTGTCCGTATTTGGGGATGAAGCCCTGGTATCCGTACTGGAACCCGTATATTCTCTTCACACCATATACGAACCATAGTTGTCTGACCAGAGCGCGGATCACATCGTTCAGACCTGGGCAGAGTCCGCCGCATGTCACTATTCCACAGCGAGTCTTCGAAGGATCGAAAAATATTTTTCTCCTGGGTCCGGCAAGCTCCAGAAGCTTCGTAGTGTCCGGAGCTGGCAGAAGCTTCGACTTGTCAACCATAATGTCGAGAAGGACTCCATCCCCGTCCTCCACGAACATTTCGCTCTTGATGTCATTGCTGAGGATTTTGCACAAAGGTGAATCAACCTTGCATTGCCCAAAATTTTTAATTTCCAGCTTGCTGTCCATAGTGAAGCCCTTTCAGTTTGTGGGGAAACGCCCCTCTTCGAATCTGTTGCGCCAAATGACGTTTTCTTCCAGAGCAGTTAACTTTCCCCGCATATGTTAGATTTATGTTTGGGCAAATATAGTAATTTGTGTCTTTCTTCAAGGCGTGATTATTTCCCTTGATTTTGCTTTTCTGCCTGTGTAGAATCAGCGCCGTCGCTAAAACACACTTGACGATTTTGGAGGGGCGATGAAACTGCTCAAGAATTTGCGGCTCTGCTGTTTTGCCGTTATCTTTGTTTCAAGCCTCCTCGCCGGAGCGGCGGAAAACGGAGGCGCGCCTAGCGCAGGACAAGCTTCGGCGCAAGCATCTGACCAGGAACATCTTACTCAGTTAAACAGCGCACAGTCAAGTTCGAACTCCGTCTCTGCTGCGCCTGCGGATCAGGACAGCCAGCAGATCGTCATGAACGCGGACAACGCACAGCTCTACATGACGACCAAGGTTTACAAGCTCAGCAACGTGAAGGCTGTTGACATCACTCCCTGGATACAGGGCGCTGTGATCCGCAACTGCCCTCTCGCAAGTGTTCAGCGTACAAAGTTCGACGACAATACGACCTATCTTACGGTGAACATGTCGAGCGACATGGTTCCCATGGTGGACGACATGATCGCGAAGCTGGACAGGCCGGGAATTCAGCAGGACGCCTTCGGCTCGATAATAAAGGGGACAAACTGCGCATTCTTCTACTACGCGCCAAAATACAGATCAACTCAGAACATGGTTGACGTGCTCTCGCAGACCTTGAACCCCGAGAACGCCGCTTTTTACGTTGACAATCTCACGAACGGCTTCTACTGGAAGGACAACTATGCCGATGGCGCGGGTGCGCTCGTCTGGCTTCAATGGCTTGACAGACCCCCGCCTCAGGTCACGCTCAGGATGAATGTCTACGAGGTTTCCGACAATGATCTCATTGATTTGGGAATAGACTATCTGAGGTGGAAGAACGGTCCCGGGTTGGACATGTTCGGTGTCGGAGCGGACGTCTTCGACTTCTCCAGCAACGAGGCGATCCTGTGGCGCTCCTTCGATCTTGCTTCAAAGACTAACTGGGCTTGGGGCGGATTTCTCTTCGCTCCCGATTTCGATGCCAGCTTCGTACGAATGCTCCGTGAAAAGGGCCGCGCAAAAGTCTCCGGATCAAGCGCTATTGCGATAAGAAACCACTCGGTCAATCCGCACAGCGAAGGACTCTCATCGCCAGTTTCAGACTCCGTTTATTCAATAAGCTTCACTCCATCCTTCCAGAACATCGTAAAAAACGACTCAATGCAGGCTTCGGTACAGCCGGACAGTTCGCCTGCCGGCTCAATCAACATGCAGATCAGATCTCCATCAATATTTTTTGACAGCAGTGAAAAACTGCAGACAGCAAGTCCATCTGCCGCCCAGCCCTACTTCAATGGTGAGAAGAGGTTTTCTCCTTCTGAGGACAAGCTCTTCAGACCCGCGGCAAGGCTATATTTCAATTACAGCCTCAACGTCGGCGACATTGTCCAGAAGGACGTGATGG
This sequence comes from Victivallis vadensis, assembly GCA_020718525.1. Classification (GTDB taxonomy): domain Bacteria; phylum Verrucomicrobiota; class Lentisphaeria; order Victivallales; family GWF2-50-93; genus DYRX01. The sequence goes on along the minus strand of DYRX01000004.1, from coordinate 18,351 downwards.
GGCAGGAGTCTTATGATCAAGTGCTTCTGCAGTCGGCACTCACGCTTGAAACTGGCTCCGAAAAACTTCTTGCCTCGTATTCGAAGGACTACGATGTGTCTGAATGCATCGGCATTCCATTTCTGAAGGATATTCCGGGGCTAAAATATCTTTTCAGCACCACGACGAGAAGCAAGCAGATCTTCAGATATTTTGTTACTGTCGAGGCAGTCCCCCTGGCTTCTGATTCGGGGCTTTCCGAAGTCTCCGGAAAATGCATAGGCGAAGTTGAGGGGGCGATATCGGAAGTTAAACAAGATCTGGAGGAGAGGTGAAATGAAAATCAGTTGCGCTTCTTCATCATTCGCTAGGCTCATTTTCGCGGCCCTCTTTCATCTGATCCTAATTGCTCCTGATTCCGCCAGGGCGCAGAGCGACGACTACGCAATTCCATATCTGCCAAATCCCACGCCGAGAAACCAGGTGAATAATCCGACATCTCCATCCTGGAATCCGAAGGCTCTCCAAAATCCCACGCCTGATTGGGTAGCTCCGCAAATGCAGCCGCAGGTTATAATCAACGTCAAGGACAACACCAAGGAATTCCGCTTCGTCCAGAAGACAAACGACCCATATGTCTATACAAAGGCGTACATATGTAAAAATGCGGATCCGTATGAAATGCGCTACGCGCTGATAGATGCAGTAATGGCAAAACGACTCCAGAACAACGACTGCACAGTCGAGTGCATCAAGTACAACGACGGGACCGGACTTCTCCTTGTCTCTGCGGAAGACTACAGATTCAAGAAGCAGAAGGACGGCGGGATGACGATTGACGAAATGGTCGAGGCTCTCGACATCGCGAATCTCAAAGGTGTCTCCGGCTCCCTGCGCTTCGCATATTTTCCGAAATACGTGACCGCCGCGCACCTGCAGACAATGCTGATACGAGTTGGCATCAACGCGCGTCAGAGGGAGATGCAGATTCCTGCAATGGGCGTAACCCCTCCCTGGAGGCTTTCAGCAGAGGAGCTCGAATATGGCAGAAGCTTCACAAGCGTTGACGACGAGCTGAACGCCCTCTATTTCTATGTGCCCAACTACGATCTCAAGAACGCGCTGGACAGGCTGAAATTCTACGACCGCCCAATCCCCGAGGTCAAGTTCAAAGTCACAGTGTATGAGATTTACGACGAGAACGACGGCAAGCTGGGCGCCGACTTCCAGTCCTGGAAAAACGGTCCCGGCGCCGATTTCTTCACCGTCGGCGGACGATGGAGAAACAATTGGGACCCGGCTTTCAATTCGCCCGGTCCGGGCGGCTCGAGCCAGACGAAATTTTTGAATTTCAATCCGAAGTGGAATTCGAGATATTTGGACATGATAGGAGCGGAGGGTCACTCGAGGGTACTTACGCGCTCTGAGATCGTCTCGCAGAACAGAGTTCCTGCGACAATTCAGGTGGCGAGTCAAATCCCAGTTCTTGACCTTTCACAAAGCGTTGGAAATGAAGCTCTTCAAATATCGTATCAGGAGCTGAACGGCACTTTTGTTCCTGCAGGGACTGCCGCCTCGACTGCGGCGAATCTGAACACCTATCTGATCCAGGCCTACGATGCGCAGGGCACTCAGATCAGCATCAGCGAAAGATACACCGGGACAATGCTTCTGGGACGCTATCAACAGCCCTCCATCAACGGGACGGCCTACACATTCTACTCGCTTAAAATTCCGAACGGCGAAACGTTTTTCGTCAAGAACGGAAAGGTCATCGGTACGACTGAAAAGCAGGCGATGGATCTTCAGTTGAGAATTCCAAGCGCGGTCGCGGGAACGGCTGTCTGGGTGCCGTTCGCTCCAGTCTGGAACAATTCCATAAGTGGTCAGCAGTTTGCCGCAGGGGCGCTTGTGCAGACTGATTTCGTTTCAGGAAATGCAACTGGGCAGAACTACGGCTACAACCTTACTTTGACGCCGGTGATCTGCGAGAACACCAGCTCCGTCAGCATAAGCATCAACAACACAAGCCTGGCCGGATTCAACAGCGATGGAAGCGTGCGGCTCTCCAACAGCGCCTACAGCACCGAGGTGCTCCTTGACAATGGAAAGGCTAAAATGCTCATCGGAGGGATAGAGAAAAAGATAGTCCTTCGCGGTGTGACCAAGGTTCCGTGGCTCGGGGATCTGCCCCTTCTTGGATGGCTTTTTTCTAGCGAATACGAGGACAGCAAGAAGTCCGAAATAGTGACCGTTCTGGAGTGTTCGGTCTCAAATCCTGCTCAGCCGCTTCCCGAAGAATGGGTGAACACGATACGCGAGACCGATTCAAAGCTCGACAAGGCCGGAATGAACGATCAGGAGGATTTCCCATACGGATTCAATCAGTTCATCCTGGACAAATCGAAGAAAAAGCTGGAGAAGGCCCCTTGACGGCCCGCAACGGCTGAGATGTAAGCAATGATGGAGATAATCAAAAGAGGAGAATGTTAATGGAAGGCATCTATCTTATTGTAAATCATGATGTTCTGACGATCTTTGGACTGTTCATGCTTTTCCTTGCGCTGGGCACGGCGTTCGCATTTGAATTTGTCAACGGATTTCATGACACAGCCAATGCGGTCGCAACTGTGATCTACACGAAGTCCCTTCCCCCGACTCCGGCTGTCATCCTCTCAGGCACCTGCAATTTTCTCGGTGTGCTTGCCGGAGGAACCGGAGTGGCATATACAATTGTCCATCTGCTTCCGGCGGGAATTGTGGCAAACGTCAATTCCCAGGAGGGTCTGACAATGATATACGCCCTTCTTATAGCTGCGATCGTCTGGAATTTCGGGACATGGTTCATGGGGCTTCCCGCGTCGAGCTCGCACACGCTGATCGGCTCCATCATCGGCGTGGGGCTTGCGGATGCGATTGTCAGGCGCATCCCATATGGAAGCGAAGCTCAGTTCCACAAAGTTTCTGAAGTGTTTTTGACCTTGCTAATCTCCCCTGTCTTCGGGTTCTGCGCCGCCGCCCTTCTTCTGCTAGGGCTAAAATATTTCATAAGGCACGAGCATCTCCATTCACATCCTCTCGCCCACATTCCTCCGGAAATGCTCAAGGATCTCAAGGACCCCCACAAGACCCACGCCAGGCCGCCAAGCATATGGATACGCATTCCAATGACTATTGCGAGCATGGCGGTCAGCTTCACGCACGGATCGAACGACGGACAGAAGGGCATGGGAATAATCATGCTCATCCTGATTGGCATCCTTCCTGCGAATTTCGCACTGAACAAAGTTCTGGACAGCAAAGAGTTGCAGACAATCGGATCGGCGATGGCGCGGGTTGAAAACCTGCTCGAGAAAAAGCAGGTTTCGCGTCCCAGCGCCGACGAGCTGAGGGAGCTCAACCGCAAGACGTCTGAATTCCATGCGAAAAAGCATATCGAGGAAAGCAATAATTTTGCAGATAAAAGCGTCGCATCCCTTTCGCCCATGCTCAAGCTTGACATCGCCCCGCTCATTGACAATATCAGGCAGGCCCGCGAGATCATTGCCAAAGCCGAATCTCTGCACAAGCTTGACAAGGGCGAAATCTGGACGCTCAGGCAGGACGTTCTGCTGATAGACGAAGGCATAAAGGACGTCATTTCCTCGAAAGGGCAAATCCCCATGACGCGCGACGAGCTCTCCGAGCTTAAAAAAGAGCAGAAAATAATCGCATCCTTTGCCGAGTACATACCCGTCTGGGTCATGCTTGGCGTCGCCTTGGCGCTTGGGATCGGCACAATGGTGGGATGGAAAAGAATCGTCGTCACAATCGGTGAAAAAATAGGAAAGAGCCATATGACTTTCGCCCAGGGGCTTGCCGCCCAGACTGTCGCCGCAGGCACCATCGCCATTGGAAACTTCCTCCACATGCCAGTCAGCACCACCCATGTCCTCTCGTCGGCAGTCGCCGGAACCATGACGGCAAACAAGTCCGGACTCCATTCGAAAACCATAAGGGACATAATACTTGCCTGGATCTTCACGTTTCCAGCGGCAATGCTCATGGCGGGTCTGCTTTACATCGTCCTCAGAGCAATTTTCTGATTCAAAAAGCAAACAACAGGAATTCAGGTCATGATTAACGGCGAGCAGGAAAAGAAGAAAAAGCTTGCGGAGGAGTTTGACGAAAAGCTTGATCGCTTCAGGAGGTCGCGTCCGGAATTGGGTCGCTTGAGGCTCATATACATAATTCTCTGCAACTGGCCGACCGTAGTGCTGGCGGGCATTGCCAAAGGGAACAGGCTGGTCCGTTCCGGCTATGCTATACCGACTGCCATGTTCATTTTTTCAATAGGTGGCGCGTTTCTTGTAAGACATTTTCAGGAGGCACCGTTCATTTGGTTCCTCGCAGTGGGGGCATTCCTCCTCTGTGCAATCGGCACTTGGGCCGTCTTCGGAGTGATCACATCGGTCTTTGGGGCATCTTTGAGCGAAAGCGTTTTAGCTAGACTGCACAAGCTGGTCGAGGGAGTCCCCTGCAAAAAGTCAACCATTGGCGATGTCTGCACAAAGGCTAAGATTGCCGCTCTTGCGCTGGGGCAAGGCGATGATGCCCGCTTCTTTGACGAAGCAGGGGAAAGGGTCAAGCGCCTCGAAAAGCAGTCCAAGCGGCGCCTCGACAGGCTTAAAAGAACGATCAAGGGCTTCCGCTCGCGTCTTTTTGCAACCCAGAAAATAATCGGGTACGACTGCCTGGTAAGAAATCTGACTCAGCTTTTCATGACATTTGTCGGTACAATATTTTGCTTCTCTATGCTTTGTCATGCGGGAAGTTTCATTGACTCCAAGTCTTTCGGCGACGAGACCGGGCAGATGAAGAGCTTCATTACGGCGATCTATTTCAGCTTTACGACTGTGACTACGACGGATTTCGGAGACATCTGCCCCGTCACTGACTTGTTTCGGATGATCGCCGTGTGGGAGCAATGTTTCGGAGTCGCGTTCATGATTGGAATCATTGGAGCTGCCGTTCAGATTTTCCAGGACAAGGAGCTCAAGGACACTCTCAGCCATTTCAATCCGGCTGAGGAGGAGAAAATGACGCGCCGCGTTTTTTCCTTCGCATTTAAACTGCTCAAGGACTACGACCGGCTCTCCGCGCCGCGCCACGAGATTGACATGCTTCTGGACATGGTTGAAAAGAAGGCCATGAAGATCGCGAAGGACGCGTCGAAAATCGGTCTGGAGGAGCTGAAGAAGCAGGACAAGAACAAAAATCCATTGCCGCCAGTATCGCCTCCTGGCGACACGAATGCCAACGCCTAACAAATTCGGAAGGATAAAATCATGCAGTCAAGCGCCGGAAGTTCAGGGGAAGGTTCAGGATTCACGGGACCAATAGGCATAATAGATGTCGGATCGCATTTCACGCGTCTCGAGATAACTCAGATTGCCGACGGCGCGATAGGGGCCAGCATAGAAAGCATCGCCAGGCCAATCGCCCTCGGTCAGGATGTCTTCACTGCTGGCAAGATCTCCTCGCAAAGCATTTCCAAGCTGGTCGAAACTCTGCGGCAGTTCAAGCGTTCTCTCGCGGACTATGGAGTTTCTAGAGTCCGGGCGGTTGCGACTTCTGCCGCAAGAGAGGCGGAAAACAGCCTCATATTTCTCGATAAAATCCGCAGGGAGACAGGAATCTCGGTGGAAATTCTAGAAGCGCCTGTCGAGGCAAAAATAATTTTTCTCGGCATAAGAGAGGCGATAGGCTCGAAATTCGATTTTGCGGAACAGACCTATCTTCTTTGCGACATAACCAGCGGCTCAATGCATCTTGGCCTTGTCGAAAAAGGTCTCTTTACAATGTCCGACTCCGTCAACAACGGATCGGTGCGGATGATCGAGGAGATCAACTGCCCCTCTGACAGGCGGCGCCTGATCAGCACGCTAGTCCCTTTCATTAAAACATCCTTGCGCGGAATACTTTCACATGCCGGGAATTCCCAGATATCTGGGCTCATCCTTGCAGGGGGGTCCGCAAGAATCATTGCAGAAATTGCTGCCAAGCTGAAAGGTGACAATTCCGCAGGGGAGGCAGGCGAGTGGCTTATGCCTCGCGATGACTTCAAAAAAGTTTTTGCCGCCCTCGAAGAGTCTGTCCCCTCGGAAATCGCCGTCAAATTTGGCATTTCCGACTTTCAGGCCGTCGGACTTCTGCCTTCCTGCATCATAGTGTCCCAGCTACTGTCCGTCGTCGCGTCAGACAAGATAATCGTTCCGCCGGTATCAACGAGAGACGCCCTTATTCTGGACTGCCTCCGCTCGGGCTCGCCAGGCGACTTCGAAAATGACCTGATCGCATGCGCCATCAAGATAGGAGAAAGATACGGCTTCGACAAAGTTCACAGCAATGCTGTAATGGCGGCGGCAGAAGGAATTTTTTCCGCCCTCGCGCCTGTTCACGGGCTCGGAGGCAAGGAGCTCACGTATTTGCGGATTGCCGCATTGCTTCACGATGTCGGTCTCTACGTAAGTCCGCGTCTGCATCACAAGCACAGCTGTTACCTGATTAGAAACACACAAATTCCAGGCTTCACCGAAGAGGAGCGCGGGCTTGTCGCCGCAGTCGCAAGATATCACAGGCGAAGCTTCCCGAAAAGCTCTCATCCGGAATTCACTGATCTCTCGCCAGAATCTAGAATCATTGTCGAAAAGCTCTCTTCAATCCTGAGGCTTGCCGACTCTTTGGACTTCATTGGCGAATGGGCTTCCTTGAATTTCAAGCTCGACGGAAAAGCAGGGCTTTTCTATGTGGAGGTTGGCTGTCCGATTGACTCCGTCCTTAGTGATTGGGCGCTGAACACCAAGGCTAACATGCTTGAAAATGTCTATGGACTGGATGTTGTACTCAAAGGGAAAGGATAGGCAATATGGATCTCAAACTGGATTCTTCTGCGGCAATCAACAGGGAGCTGAGCTGGCTGGATTTCAATTCGAGAGTTCTTGATCAGGCGGCCGATCCCGGGAATCCGCTTCTTGAGCGTGTCAAGTTTCTGGCGATATTCAGCAGTAATCTTGACGAGTTCTTCATGGTGCGAGTCGCGAGCCTGAAACAGGCAATAGACAGCGGACATGCCTCAAAGATAGACTCCCCCGCGGGAATGAGCGCCGAGGATCAGCTAGAGGCAATTCTCGCCACCGCCCACAGGCTCGTGCAATGCCAATACGCGCTTCTGAATGAAACCCTTCTGCCCGAGCTTCTCGCAAACGGACGCCGGGTCGCCTCCATTTTGGAGCTGGACGAAGACGAGAAGAAGAGGCTCGAACGCCATTTCCTTGAAGAGATCTTTCCCACTTTGACTCCAGTCGGCGTTGACCCCAGCCACCCATTCCCAGTCGTCAACAACAAAGCTATAAACATCTGCGTCCAGCTTCGCCGCTCCGGCTCCGACAAGATACGATTCGGATTTGTGGAGGTGCCGCCCGCTTTGACGCAGTTCATACGTGTGCGCCATCCTGGCGACGCTCCTGCCTCCCTTTCCTTCGTCTTGGTGGAAGAACTCATTTCGGCGCACTTGGACAAGCTCTTTACAGGCTGTGAAATGATCAGCGCGTTTCTTTTCAGGATCACGAAGGACATGGATCTGAGCTCCCTCGAGGAGGACGATGACATCCCTGACTTTTTGAGGCACATGGAGAAAATCCTGCTCTCGACTAAGCGCAGAAAAGCCGTGCGCATGGAAATATCGTCCGATGCTCCATATGATGTTGCAAAATGGCTTGCGGGCGTCTTTGATCTCGGCGCGCACGACGTTTTTCCTGCGAAGGGTCCTCTCAGTCTGGCGCGCTTCTTCGAGTTTCTAGGCGCCGCAAGGGATGAGCGCCTATTCGACTCTCCACTACCGCCTCTTCCAAATCCGCAGATTCCTCCTGGACATTCGATGTTTGATCTCATCAAAAGACACGGCTCCATCCCTCTTTTTCTGCCGTTTCAAAGTTTTGAGCCGGTCGTTCGCTTCCTGAACGATGCCGCGGACGATCCGTCAGTCCTTGCGGTCAAGCAGACGCTCTACAGGGCGGGCTCAGGTGATCCGGCTGTCGTTGCGGCACTCCGCAGAGCCGCCGAAAACGGAAAGCAGGTTACGGCAGTCGTCGAGCTCAAGGCCAGATTCGATGAAGGGCGCAACATATTGTGGTCCAAGCGTTTGGAAGAGTCCGGCGCCCATGTGATCTATGGCATGTCAGGACTTAAGATACACGGAAAAGCCGCTCTTGTCATTCGCAGGGAGGACGGAGTGATACGCAGATATGTCCATCTTTCAACTGGCAACTACAACGAGGCGACATCGAAAGTCTACACCGACATTGGAATGTTCACAGACAATCCTGAAATTTGCGCGGATGTTTCGGATCTCTTCAATCTGATGAGTGGATTTTCAGATCCGCCGCGCCTCCGCAGAATCTGCATAGCCCCATTCTATCTGAGGGGGAGATTTTGCGAGCTCATAGACCGCGAGGCAAGAATTGCCGCGGAAACCGGTCAAGGCTCAATCACTGCGAAAGTCAATTCGCTTGTGGATCCGGAGATCATGTTCAAGCTCAGAAACGCCGCCGCTCAGGGTGTGACAGTAAGCCTTATTGTCCGCGGAGTCTGCGGGATGAAGCCGGACAAGGAGGGGAGGATTAAAATAGTCAGCGTGATTGACCGCTTCCTCGAGCACACGAGAATATTCCGATTCGGAAACGCAGGACGTCCGGAATACTATCTTGCAAGCGCAGACTGGATGGGGAGAAATCTCGACAGACGGATAGAAATAATGTTTCCGGTGGACAATCCGGGCACCAGGGAGATGCTTGACAAGTTAATCGAATTCCAGCTCGGAGATCTCAGAAAGGGAAGAAGCATGCTTCCGGACGGCAGATACACTCCATTGAATCTTTCCAATGACGAAAGCAGGAGCCAGATCAGGACTTACGAGTATTTGAGAGACAAGTCGCGCCTATGAAAAACAAGGCAATTCATGCAATGAAAGCATTGACGGTCTATGAATTTTTCAGGCAGACGAAGCGCCTCCTCGCATTCCTTATATTTCTTGTCGCTTCACTTGCTGTGCAAGGAGCTGAGCTGAGCCTTCTGGTCACCGGCGACATGCACGGATGGATGGAGCCTTCGATTAGAAACGGTCATCTCATCGGAGGCGCGGCGGAAATGAGCGCGGCGTGGAAGAAAAAAGAGGGATTTTCCCGCGACAAGTTCATTGTCGTCTCCTGCGGCGATGTCGCAACAGGGCCTGCAATCTCATCCGCCTACAAGGGTTTGCCAAGCATCTTTGTAATGAACAAAATGGGCTACGACCTCTCGGTTCTTGGAAATCATGAAATGGATTTTGACGGCGTGGACGGATTCAAAAGGCTTCAGGAGAACGCCAAGTTCCCCTTCATTGCCGGCAATCTTGCGAACGAAGACGGAAACCCGTCAAAGCTAATGCCATCCTTCGCAATTGTTGAGAGGCGGGGCGCAAAGATAGGATTTGTAGGGCTTACTGTCTCAGACTTCGCATCCGTCACCGGAGCAAAGGAGCTATATGCCCTTCCCTATGCCGAATCCCTGCGGAAAATTGTTCCGGAAATCAGAAGACTTGGGGTCTCCATCGTCATACTTGTGAGCCATATCCCGCATGCGGATTTGATCAAATTGGCGAAAGACTGCGCTGATTTGAGGATTCCAATAATGCTCGGGGGGCACAGCCACGAGCTCGCCCAGCAGAAAATCGGCGGAACATGGGTCGTCAGCAGTGGCCAATGGTGGCAGAGCTACAGCAGGATTGATTTCGAAAGCAGTTCTCAGGACGCTTCTGTCCTCCCGTCTGTGATCTCTTCGAAACAGGTATGGATGGCAGGAAAACCAGAAGATTGCCCCGCCGATCCGGAGGTAAAATCCGAAATTGACCTGTGGAAGGAGCGTGTCGCGAAAGATTATGGGCAAGTGATCGGATTCAGCGCCAGGGGGATCTCCGTAAGACCAGGAATCTGCGGCATTGTCAGCAGAGCCTGGCTATCAAAATATCCGGCAGATCTGACAATTAGCAATCTTTGGGGATTCCGGCAGGAGATTCCGCCTGGTCCAATTAGAGTGCTCGATATGATCGGAGTGATGCCGTTCGTAAATTCGCTCTTGCGGATAAAAATGAGCGGAGCTCAGATCAATTCCTTCAATCCGGGCATTGAAATCCCTGTTTACGGCGGGGCAAAAATAATTGATGGAGCGCTTGTCCAGACCTCGAGCGGAAAGAAATATGAGCTTAGTCAGACATACAATGTCCTTGTGAGCAGTTTCTTCTACGGAGCATGTCCGGATTTCAAAAACGCGGATCCCTCTCCGGAAATTGTCAGCTCCGACTGGCGGGCTCCGGTCATCGAATGGATTGAATCGCGCAATAGCTCCCCTGAAAAGCCACTGGAGGAATTCCTTGATGCAGATGCAACGCATTAAACGGCTGATAATAATTGCCTGCCATTGAAATCCTTGACATGGCGCCGTATTATTCCGGCACTGCGAAAACATAATGTCTTGTTTTGGGAGCGTGGATCAGAAGTCTGATTCAAATACAGCAAAGAGGGAAAAATGGAAAACGCAAGGACTCAGATCATTGCCACCGTCGGACCTGCCAGCGCATCGGAAGAAAC
>DYRX01000004.1:0-7608 GCA_020718525.1 Victivallis vadensis | reverse complement strand
GGACTGCTCAACCCTAGAAAAGGCGTGGCGTTCTCCAAAGATCTCAGCAATTTCCCTCCGCTGGTGGACGAAGACCGCAATGCAATAGCCGAACTTGCAGGAGAGCCATTTGACATGGTTGCCGCCTCCTTTGTAAGAAACGACGACACTATTCACGAACTGAGAGCCGAGCTTGCGAGATATGGAAGCACGGCAAAGATCATCGCAAAAATAGAGGATCCATCGGGCGTAAAAAATATTGAAGCAATCATAGCCGCAGCCGACGGAATTATGGTTGCACGCGGAGATCTCGGTGTCTGCACTCCCATCGCCGCGCTTCCAATCCTACAAAAACGACTGGTGTCCCTCTCCGTCTATTATAGGAAGACTGTGATTGTAGCCACCCAGATGCTTGAATCAATGACGGAAAGTCTTTTCCCGACGCGCGCCGAAGTCACGGATGTCGCAAACGCGGTGCTGGACGGCGCCGACGCAGTCATGCTCTCCGGAGAGACCGCCGTTGGAAAACACCCTGTCAAGGTGGTAGAAACCATGTCAAAAATCATTTTCCACGCCGAGATGGCATTTAAAAGCGGTCTTAGGGAGCTCCTCTGACCTTTTGTGCTATTTTTATTTTCACATTTGAAATACTGTCATCAAGCTTGTATCGTGTTCCCCGTCTGGGGGATGATTATGTTCTTATTCGGCATGACAGCTTTGAAGATTTGGGGTGTTTTTTATTTTAACAAAACAATGGGGGGACAAGATGAAAGAAATGTCTGTCAGAATCGGATCCTTGAGAAAAACGGGAAGAATTTTTGTCCCTTCCTATCTTGTCTTGTCCAGTTTATTTCTTGTGACAAGTCTTTCTGCTACAACATATAACGATGCAAATTGGCTGGCAATGGGCGCAGGGGCTAATGGAAGTGTCAATGCTCTGGTCTGCGATAGTTCTGGAAATGTTTATATCGGGGGCGATTTCACCAATGTCGGAGGCATTCCGGCGAACAGAATAGCAAGATGGAATCCTGGCACATCCGCATGGTCAGCTTTGGGAGATCCTGGTCTGGATGGAACAAACAGTCCAGTGAGAGCTCTCGCTTTGGATGGAGACGACAATCTCTATGTTGGCGGTGTTTTCACTACGGCAGGTGGCGTGGCGGCCAACTATATAGCAAAATGGACGCCCTCCACCAGCACATGGTCAACTTTGGGAGACGGAGTTAACTCCTCTGTGCATGCGATTTCCGTAGCTCCTGACGGCAAAATCTGGATTACTGGTGCGTTTACAGCATCCGGAGGGCTTTGGGCCAGATACATCTCCAGATGGATACCTGCCACATCAGCCTGGTCCCCGCTTGACGACGAAGACAATCACAAGCCGAACAACAATGTCAGATGCCTTGCATTCGATGCCGCTGGCAATGTCTATGTAGGAGGAGATTTTACAAGAGTCGGAGACGTGACAGCGAACATGATTGCAAAATACGACAATGTCAGTATGGAATGGTCGGCTCTTGGCGACGGATTCAACCAGTCATGCTACTCAATTGACATTGATGCGTCCGGACTAGTCTATGCCGGGGGATATTTTACCAGCGCAGGCGGGGATCCGGTCAATTATATCGCCAGATGGAATCCTAAGACTGCCGCCTGGTCGGCGCTCGGTTCTGGAGCAAACGGCTTTGTCAGTAATTTGAAACAAATCTCAGGATTGCTCTACGTTGCTGGAGATTTCACTCAAGCAGGAGGCAGTTCTGCAAGCCGTATAGCGGCTTGGAGCATAGAAGCCTCTTCTTGGTCATCCCTTGGTTCCGGGCTGGGAAACTCCTGCAGTACAATTGCAGTTGAACAAAATGGAGCTCTCTATTGCGGCGGATCTTTTTTGACTGCGGGGGGAAAACCTGCAAATTGTGTCGCTAGCGCCATGCCCCTTAGGAACTGGGACTTCAACGCCGACCAGAAATCGGATGTGATTGCGGAGGATCTTTCCAATTCGGGCTGGCTCTACATAATGAACGGCTCGACTCCATTGTCGTTTGCAAACATCTACAACAAGACCAATTCGGAATGGAACGTCATAGGTCTTGCCGACTTCAATGCAGATCTCAAGACGGATCTCCTGTGGGAGAATTCCGTTTCCAATCAGACAATCATTTATTTGATGAACGGCGGCACTGTCAGCAGTGTCGGAACTGTAATACCGCCAGGAAACATGTATGTCCGTCGCGCCGCAGACTTCAACGGCGACGGAAAATGCGATCTTCTTGTCGAAGATTCCAGAACGTCAATGGGATATGTCTATCTGATGAATGGAACGAGGGTCAGCTCCACTTCTCACATTTACACGCGCAGTCCGGTCTGGAACATACAGCACGTGGCGGACTTCAACGGAGACGGAAAGGCCGACATCCTGTGGGAAAACACCGATGGGATCGGATATATGTATATCATGAACGGCAGTACAATAGCCGAGAGCGGAGACGTGTACAGCATCACTCCCGGTTCTGGCTGGACAATAGTCAATTTTGGAGACTACAACGGTGATTCACGATGCGACATCCTTTGGGAAAACGTGGTCGAAAGAGTCGGATACATCTACCTGATGAACGGTCTTAGCATCATGTCCTCGGGCTACTCCTATGTGAAAAGCGATGACAAGTGGACCGTTCTCTTCTCGGGCGATCTCAACGCCGACGGAAAAGACGACCTGCTATGGGAAAACTCCTCAACAGGTCAAGGCGTTGGCTTCCTTATGAATGGACTCACCGCTTCCTCGACAGGGCTGATATACACCAAGACAAACAGCGAATGGACAGTTGAAAGGCTTCTCGACTTCAACAACGATGGAAAGGCAGATCTTCTCTGGCAGAATTACGATGCCCACAAGGTCTTGGACTATATTATGAACGGTCTGAGCATTTCCAGCACCGGAACAATATTCAGAACTGGCACAAAATATGTTCTTGTGCCAGATGTGACCTACTGAAAATAAACTATCTCCTGATTCCGAGCTGGTCCTTCTCTATTTTCGACTGCCGTGACTTTTAAATGCAAATTTTTATTTCATGCCTTTTTTTTGAGTCCGACATGGTTTAGATTCGCTGGACAATAAAAGAGGCGGCAAATGAAAAAACTGCATCTTGACGCAAAGTTGTCTGAAGTTGCAAAGGCTATTGAGTTCGTTAAAAATGTTTGCAGTTCGCTCGACTGCCCGCAGGGTGTCGTCAATGAAGTGCTGATCGCGTGCGAGGAAATCCTCGTGAACATCGTCTCCTATGCCTACAAGCCTGGACAGACCGGAAAAATGGAGCTTACAGCCTGCGGGACGCATGGAAAATCACTTGAGATCTGCTTTTCCGACGACGGGGTGCCGTTTGATCCTCTTGCAATGCCTGATCCGGACACTGCAAAGCCAATAGAGGAGAGGGAAATAGGCGGACTCGGGATTTTTCTGGTGAAAAATTTGATGGACGAAGTCAGCTACAAAAGGGAAGATCGCCGGAACATTGTACGCATCGTGAAAAACTTCTGAAATCCGGAAAGCTTCCCTAAATGACATTGCGAAACAGGCTTTTTTCCTCTTTCATAACCCTCACGGCTATTGTGCTTGTATCATTCCTGCTCTGGTTTCTTTGGGAAATATCCAGGATGAACGACCGCGTCAGCGATCTGACCGAGGCAAAACTCAGGGAGCTTGTCGAATTCAGCACAAAATATTCGAAGGAAAAGCTCCGCGAACTCGGCAAGAACAATCTCAAAGCCAGCATACGCATGCTTGCCGACACCCTTTCTAGGGAATTTCATGGCAAAAATCTGAGCGACTACGACGCTCTCAGAAAATATGTGGAACTGCGCGCCCTGGCAACTCAGGAAATAAATACTGCCTTCGGCAACAAGATCGGAACCTTTGACGTCTTTGACAAGAATGGACTCGCCCTCTTTCATTCCTCCCCCGAAATCGAAGGACACAACTATTCCGAGTGGTCGAGTGATTTTCCACAGATGTGGCGCCTAGTGAAGGAATCCTTCTCGAAAGACGATGTTTCAGGCGAATACATTTTTCTCGGAGAATCCAGACTTCCAACTGAAAAATACATGTACCTCAAGCATATCAGGGGAACTCCCTTTATCCTATGCGCAACTGTCGAAATTGACAAATATTCGGCAAGCGTTGAAAACGAACTCGCCAAAGAAGGCAAGAAGCTGACTGCCGAAGTTGACCGGCTCATTGACGAGTCCGAAGGCGGCATGAGGCCAAAAGCCGTCCTCCTTGCGCTATGCGGCTTCCTCTTCATGTTCGTGACAGGGCTCATCCTCTCTTACTGCTACTCTTCCTCGATTTCCAAGCCGCTCAACAGCCTCTGCACAGCAGTTGACAGCATTGGGCGCGGAGACTTCAGTGTCCGCGTCGAAACACCGGGAAACACATTTCAGGAGCTCCAAAGCCTGGCAGGCAATTTCAACCGTCTTGGAGAACAGCTCTCAGACTACATAGAAAAGCTTCGCAGTGAAATCAAGGCGCGCGAGGCGATCGAGGGAGAAATCAGCGCAGGAAAAGCCATTCAGGAATCGCTCCTTCCGCCAACTAAATCAAAAGGTTCCGGATACGAGCTTTACGCCAGGCTTATTCCGGCCAAAAACGTATCAGGCGATTTCTACGACTATTTTCCGACAGGCGATGGAAGGCTGGCAGTAGTCATGGCAGACGTCTCGGGCAAGGGGATTCCTGCCGCCCTCATCATGGCTGTCTGCAGAACTCTGATCAGGACAATCGCCCAAAACATGGCTTGCACATCTCCGGCGGAAATCCTCGGAATCGCAAACAGATACCTCTGCTCTGAAAACGATTCGTCAATGTTCGTCACCCTCTTCATCTGCCTCTACGACACAAGAATGGGATCCCTCACATTTTCCAATGCAGGGCACCTCCCCGGAATCCTCTTCACGCCAAACGGCAAAAAGACGGAGTTCGGAAATTTCAAACGTCCCCCTCTTGGAATAGATCCGCATGCGTCCTTCCTCGAATCATCATTCATCATGGAGCCCGGTGCCACGATTTTTCTGTACACCGACGGTCTCACCGACGCAATGTCCCCGCAGAAAGAATTCTACGGCTATGACAAGATGGTCTCGTTTGCCTCCGACCACATAGGCTCATCTCCGGATGACGCCGCTGAGTCGCTGATTTCAGAACTGCGCAATTTTCAAGGAGACAATCAGTTCGACGACATGACAGTCCTACTCATGCGCAGGCTCATCAATTGAAAGTCCAAAACTTGTTCCAGTCCAACGGCCGCAAAACAAGCGACGCGAAAATTCGGACATCTGAATTTGCTGTACCATGAAAATAGGCTGAATATCGCTGTATCTCCTTTGTAGCCATGGAATAAGAATAAGCCCTCGCTGCCAGCTCGCCTCTTGACAGAAACTCGAGCATTTTAAGGTGCGTCGCCTTCCATGGGATGCCCCGGTGGTGCCTGCCCTCCTTCTTGTCACAGGATTGCAGATGTCACCGATTACCACTGCAGGGTTATGCCTGACCGCATGGAAGCGACAGATCCACGCCGTCCATTCTATACCATATTACCCGCAAAGAGATTTTCTTAAACTGTTGCATCCTGAAAGATGCGGAGCTATCTTTTGCAGATCAATGCGGCAATCATAATTAGGGAAAGCAAGATGCACATAGCTGAAAAAGAAATTTGCACTCCCGTTTCGCTTGAAACAGACATCTGCGTTATTGGCGGAAGCTGTACCGGCGTATTCGCCGCGGTGAGGGCGGCCCGTCTGGGCGCGAAAGTCGCAATAGTCGAAAAACAAAATTCATTCGGAGGCGTTGCAACACAGGGACTTGTCAACATATGGCATTCTCTGAAAGACGCCGAATTTAAAAATGACATTGTCGCGGGGCTGACACTCGAGACGATCGAACGCCTGGAAAAGCGCGGCGCAGTGACGAGAATTCCCCACGACGAGAACAGGGCCTTTGTCCTGAACACAGAAGAGCTCAAAATTGAGCTGGATGAATTCGTGAAAGAAAATGGGATAGTTCCCTTTCTGCACTCATTTTTTGTTGCGCCGCATCTGAAGGACGGGAAGCTAGACTCGGCAATCATCGAAAACAAAAGCGGGCGTTCAGCTATCAGGGCAAAAATCTTTATTGACGCAAGCGGCGACGGAGATCTCGCGGCTCGCCTCGGACTACCCTTCGAATTGCGGAGGCACCTCCAGCCTCCGACCACATGCTCGAGGATTCTCGGCACCGAAGGCCTCGACATGGGCAAGCTGATTAGAGAGCACCGGGAGGAATTCGGACTTGCTGATGATTGGGGCTGGAGATCGGACGTGGCAGGAATCCCTGGAATGACCATGCATGCGGAAACACACGTCTTCAACGCCAACTGCGCAGACGCGGACGAACTAAGCATGGCGGAAATCGAAGGACGACGCCAGATCAGGGCATATATGGACATCGTCCGGAAATATACAGACAGAAATCCGGTGCTTGCAAATCTAGCCTCCTGCATCGGGATAAGAGAGACCCGCCACATAAACTGCGCATACCGCCTGACAGAGATGGACCTCCTCGAAGGAAAAAAGTTCGATGATGCGATAGCAAACAGCAGTTATCGGATTGACATTCATCACGAAGACAGGCCTGGCATCAGCTTCCGCTATCTGGACGGCACTGAAAAGATATTCGAGAACGGCAAAGGATGGTCTTTCTCGCGATGGCGCCCGGAAAGAGCGGAAAATCCCCGCTTGTACCAGATCCCGTTCAGATCCATGATCCCTGGAAAATATGAAAATCTCATGGTCTGCGGACGATCCATTGACTGCGACAGCGGATCTTTCGGAGCGGCGAGAGTGATGGTGACATGCAACCAGACAGGTGAAGCCGCAGGCGTCGCCGCCGCGCTTGCCGCCGGAAAAAACTGCGGAATAAATAAGCTAGAAATCTGCGAAATTCGCAAAGCCTTATCCAATGGCGGTTCGATAATACATTGATAAATCGTAATCGAAAGGATTCGTAAAAGATATTCTGCCACGAAAATCTTGATGTTCATAAGTTATCGCTCGAATATGTCAGATGGGCATTGGATATTTCTGAATCATTGAAAGGGAAACACCGAAGGGCACGAGACCAAGAGAGAATATTTCATGTGATTTACCCTCCACTAACTGGAATTCCACCCGATAAAGGATTACATTGAAGTAAGGAATAATATTAGGAGTAAGGAATATGATTGCGACCATGACAAGCAAGGGGCAGGTGACGGTTCCTCGGGAGATACGGGAGCATTTCCATATCAAGACTGGGGACAAGCTCGATTTCGTGATTAGAGATGATGGAACCATTGAAACCATTCCAATACACACCTCGTTGAAATCCCTTAAGGGCATGCTACAGCAGCCAATGAAGAAGGTGACACTGGAAGATATGGAAAAAGCCATTGGGATAGGACGGAAACATGCTGGGAATTGACACAAACGTCATTGTACGCTATCTAGTCCAGGACGATACCGTTCAGGCCGAAAAAGCCTCCCGTGTGATTGAAAATGAATGCACCAGCATTAATCCAGGTTTCATAGACAATATTGTCCTCTGCGAGCTTATATGGGTGC
>DYRX01000408.1 GCA_020718525.1 Victivallis vadensis | reverse complement strand
CAGCAGACCTCTACGCTCTAGGAAAACTGCTTTACTGCTGTTACACCGGACTTGGTGCGGAACATTTCCCATCACTTCCTGCGTCACTGTATTTGGCTGATGCAGAGTTTCTGAACCGGATTGCGATAAGGGCATGCGCAAAGGAACCTGCCGAAAGATTTCAAACTGTTTCCGATTTAAAAACAGCGTTTTTGCTAAGAAGTCCTAGAAGAAGCAGATTCTGGACAAAAGAACGCTCTCTCGATAATGTGGTTCCATATGTTTCTGAACGTTCCCTGCTTCTTATAATAATCCTGCTTTTAACTATTATTCTTTCACTTATATTATTTTACAGCAAAAGGTCTTTATTCGATCCCAATGCGACAGACGACGAATACGACGTTTATTTAATTGGAAAAATATCTGCAGACTTCTGTAGTATTTCGAAATAATATCTTATCTAAACGATTAAGTATGGCGCATGTTTTTTCTGTGAGCTTTTCTGTGGCTTTTCAGTATGTGCAATTTTTGCACGATCATGCTGAGGAATATTGCGACTGCGCAGACCAGATACATGACGTAGATGTCTCCGGTTTTCTTCGCCCAGTAGTCGCATGCGAAGACGCCCGCAAGCGAGCCAAGTCCGACGACAGCCTCGTTGACAGCGACATTGAATGTCCTGTTCCCGGAATTGCTGGAGTAATAGACTGCGCTGAAATAGACGAAGCCGGCGTATGGCGCCAGGGCGCAGAAGGAAACAAAGCTTGCCCAGTAGCATGGGACAAGCCAGGCGAAAAGCATGCTCGCTATGCCTATGAGATGGGATATGGCTATCCCCCTTTTTCTGTAGAGTTCGGAACGCATGAGCGGCATGAAGAATCCGGCGATGCCCTGCAGGATGAAAAGTGAAAAGATCGGAAGCGAAGCGAGAAATGGCGAGACAGAGCTTTGAGCGCAAATCATCGGGAAAAAGGTGGTCAGAGGCCTTTGGGCGAACATGACAGTGAAAAGCATGAGCCATGCGACAAGGACGAATGCAGGGCTTACCGGTCGAGAACCCTCGGGGCTGTGTTCCACGCTCTCGTCGCAGGACTCTTCGTCATGTCCCCTCTTGGGAGAAAAGACAATTATCGCAATTATGGCGGCGGCGATGAGAACAAGGGCGATAGCCATGAGCAGTTGCCCCAGGGAATAGAGGTAGCCGGAGATGATCAGTCCGGCTGCTGTTCCTGCATTCCACGCCAGAGTGTATCTTGCGGCAGTTCTGGCAAGCCCCCCAGGAATAGTTTCTCCCCGCATGAATGTCTGAAAGGCGTTGAAGAACAGCGCAAGCAAGGCACCGATGATGCCTATCGCAATGGAGACCTGCCAGAGTCCTGCGGCGTAGAGTCCGAAAATGCCTGCGCAGAGCATTCCAAGAGTGGAGCCCAATAGAAAAGAGGAGGCGTTCTTTCTGTTCAAGAATCTTCCGGCGATCACGCTTGAAAACATGTACGAAGCGGGAAAGACGATTCCCATCCAAAAGCATTCGCGAAGTCCGTCTGGTCTGCCGCCTGCCGCATAGGTCATTGCGAATATGACAAAAAATGCGAGGAGATCCATGAGAGCGGGGCAGATGTAGATTTTCACACTGAATCAGTCCTTTTTTCCAATCTGCGCCTGCATTTCTTCGGGGTGCTGTGGCGGGACGTTGAGGTAGCGCAATGTTTTTTCTGCAATGCGCCTAAAAGGGGGTGCAGAGACAATGCCGCCATAATGGTTCCCCTTGGGCTCGTCAGCCATTACGAGCAGAACAAAGGCGGGGTTTTCCGCTGGAACGAAGCCTATGAAACTGGCAAAGAACAGGGATTCCGAAAACTGTCCGTTCACCCATTTCTGCGAGGTGCCTGTTTTTCCTGCCACATCATATCCCGGCACATGTGCCTTGATTCCGGTGCCGCCCTCCTTCGTGACCAGGCTTAGCATCTTCACGATTTTTACGTGAGTTTCGTCCTTCATGAAGACTTTGCTTCCCTCCTCAATCTCCTTGAATACGATCTCTCCAGTCTCCGGATTGCACTCCCTGTCCACCAGCCTCATCTTGAGCAAGGTTCCACCGTTGGCAAGAGCGCAGTATGCGCGGACGAGTTGAACAGGCGAGCAGGATATTCCTTGCCCTATCGGAAAGCGTGTGATTGAGAGCTTTTCCCAGCGATCCAGTTTCTTGAACTGACCGACAGCCTCGGGCTGGATTGGTATTCCCGTCTTCTGGCCGAAGCCGAAGCGCCTGAAGGTCTGGTAGAGCTTCTCCTCCCCAAGCTTCAGCGCGATTTTCGCGGTGCCGATGTTGCTTGAAACCTTGATGATGTCAGTTACGCTGAGAACGCCTTCCGGATGCGAATCCCGCAGTCTTCTTCCAGCATAAAACCATGCTCCCTTCTCGCAGTCGAACATTGTGTTTGGCGTGACAGCCCCGTAGTCAAGGGCGCCGGCGATTGGAATGGCTTTCATTGTCGAGCCAGGCTCGAAGACGTCAGTCAAAAAACGGTCCCGCCACATTTCCGGCGCGATGTCTTTTCGGTTGTTTGGATTGAATGTCGGCCTCTGTGCTATCGCAAGAATATTGCCGGTGAACGGATCAGCCATGATCGCGTATGCCGCCTCAGGCTTGAAATCTTTGACCAAGGTTTCGAGC
>DYRX01000095.1 GCA_020718525.1 Victivallis vadensis | reverse complement strand
CGAGAGCTTTGAAGAAAGGGTCAATGAATTCAGCTCTTACCCGTGCTTCCTTGTATTCCCCTGACATGTATGATTCCCGGTTCTGTTCGAACCGTTCTATCAGATTCAAGATTTCCTGCGGTGCTGGCATCACTAACTTCCGTTATATTTAGGGCGAAACAATAATACTTGGTGGCTTGTTTTTCAAGGCTTGGGTTTGAGTTTCAGGGTTTGCCTAGAAGAGAAGCGCTTCATGCTTCATCCATCAGTTCCAAAATATGCAACAGATGCGTATGACTCTCTTATGGCAATTAGCCAGCCAAATCTGATCCAGCACTCATTTGGAAAGCAGAATGAAAAGCAATGAAAATCTTACGGTAAAGACATAAGACACCAGTGATTTTGCACAAGGAGCTCCAAAAAAACGTCTCAGGCGGTCTGACGCTCAAGGCAAATTGCAAACTTGATTTATTCACAGCTCCCAAGTTCAGACTTCCGAATTCAATGTGAAGATTTTTTTCCGCAGGCTTTTCCGTATCCGTATAGGAAATCATATGCGAGAGCCGCCATTCCAATGCTGACAGGCGTGTGCTCGTTCATGGCAGGATCATAGCGGTTTCCGGCATATTGTTCGAGAGGCGGCCAATTCTTCATCGGAGGACTGAAGGATTTCTGCGTGAATCCGTGAATGCCCTTGCTCTCATCTCTGAATTTCACAGGACCGGATGGAACAAGCCCTGGAACAGGATCTTTAAGCCCATTTTTTTCCTGCATGTACCAGGAATCCGTATGCAGTATCTGTGAGACGCGATTTTCGCCCAAGCCGCTTACCCAGACGATGTTGAGCGGATTGCCGCCCAGGGTGAATGCGGACGATCTCTCAATTGCATCTGCATATTTTTTTTCGCGTGTGATTGCAAAGGCGCGCACAATATCCCAGACATCTGGGCAGGCGCCAAGCCCCCAATTCATTGGGCGCCAATAGCTTGAGGCGAAACGGAAGCCGCGTTTCTCCGCAACGTCAAGCCTCTCGTCGGCAAGTTTGATCAAAGATTTTCTTGCCGAATCCATCAGTTTCTCATCCCTTTTGTCTGGAGCTGTGTCAAAGAGATAGGAAAAGGCGCCTTTGCGCTGGTCAAACTTGCCGTACTGCTCCGGGACTGAATCAGGATTGCCTGTCCAAATTGACGTCTCGGCAAATGCCCTGGCGTATTCTTCTTTTCCGCTCGCGGCAAGAAGTTCTGCGGCGGCGGCATTCTTTTCGTCGTGGAATTTTCCTCCGTCGTTTTTCAGCGCCCAGTTCCAGGCGGATTCTGCCGATTTCATATAGGAGGCGGCTCTTTCCTGCTGACCTTTCATCTTAGAAATGATTTTTGCGGATTTCGCAGATGCCCAAGCATAATTGTAGCTTGTCTGAGCATCCACACCGTAGGCGTAGAGATGCAGAGGATCCGTCCAGGATGTGCAATTGTGCGGCGGATGATCCTCGCTTTCGATTCCGCCCCTGACCGCGCCGTCCTCCCTCTGACCGCTTTTGAAGAAGTCAATGCACCATAAGGCTTCGTCAACAATGTCGGGGATTCCATTTCCTGATTCGGGAATGTTCAAGTCTCCGTCCTTGAATGAGTCCGGGAAGATTTCATAGACGTCGAGAAGCATGACGGCAGGAAAGAGGTGTCCAGCGCGGCGGTCAAAGTCGCCTGCATCATGCCAGCCGCCAAAGAATTGGAGTTTTTTGCCAGTGAGATGCTTTGGAAGTTCCTGAAACTGGTTGGCACTGCCTCCGCCCATCTGGCATGAGGTAAGAGGCAGATCTGTTTCCTCTACACCGTCTTTGGGATGATGGCAGATAGGTCTTGCCCATTCCTTTCCTGCGTGGGCGGCATCAAGCTCGCATCCACAGCGCTGATAATAAAGTCCGCGCGTGGTCACCTTATACGGCTCGGAATAGACATCTGCACCGATTTCAAACGGGAACGAAGATCCCAGCCCAGGCACAGATATCTTGTATCTGCCCGGCTTTTTTAGCCCGCTGAAATCCATTTCATAGAGATCGCATCCCTGATAGTTGCTCTTGTATGCGTCGTCCTTGCCCTCATTTTTCGAAGAGCGGAGTTTAATCTCCCCTTCAAACGCGGTCCCGCCTTTTTCATCAATTACACGAAAACCCTTTTTGGCTGTTTTCGCCATATCGAGTGGACCAAGCGTTCCAGCCCAGCATGAGAGAAAAGCTGATTTTGGCGAATCTGGAAGAAATCCGAACTGCGAGCAATGGATGCTTTCACTGCGGAGGGTGGATGAATTGAATTCAAATTCTTTGGAAAGCTCCTCCCCGCCAGTTGAGGCGGACGCTATTGAAACTTTATATTTCGCTCCTTCCTCAAATTTTTCAGGAAGCTTAAGATATATCCAGTAAGTGTAGCGCGGAAGAAATTTCCAGTCCCCGGCTTTCACAAATTCTGTTCCCTTGAACTTGATCCCAACAGAAAGGGGAGCCTTCCCCGCCCCATAGATTCCGCCTGAGATGGCATATGACGAAGTTTTTTTCAGCTCATTCTGATTTAGCAGGGCATCTTCAATCCGCCCGTAGCCGCTATGATTGTGAACGGCCTTTCCGTCAGTCAGCTCCAGGCAAAGGACATTTTCGTCCGCCATACCGAGATAGGTGATTTCGGCAGAAAATGACGGAACAGTCCATAAAACAGCGAAAAGGGCGGCATAGAATTTCAATTTCATCATTTCCTCCTCTAATTATTTTTCAATGATTTCAATATATGTCCAGGCGCAATAATTGTCAGCCGAAAAATTCAGGATCGAGCTTGGCTTGTCAACGGAAAGTTCGAAGGTGTTTTTACCCTCATCTACAGGCAACTCAGCCTGAAGGAGCAATTTGCCGTCCAAGGAGATCTTGAGTCCGGCAGTCGAGAAGGGATTGACCGCATATTTCACATTGTATTTGCCCCTCGGGACTGAGACATTGAAGCCGGATTCCTTGTCGCATCTGATTGAATCGCAAAGCAATGGATCTTTTAGCCATCTTTTTATTTCAACCTTCTTTGCGCCGTTTGTAAATCCAAATTTTGTGGATTCATCCCATTTTGTGGAGGCATCAACAATCTCGTAGGGGCGCATGTATTCTATCGCATACGACGGGAATTCATCGCTTCCGAAATCGAGCAGAATTGCAGTTCTGTTCAAATCTGCGTCCTCTTTTGCCTTTTCAATCTTGGCGGCCTCACTTACTTTCTTCGAGAGTGCTTCCGCTGACTTCTCAGAGATTCCTACATATACGGGGAATCCTGAAAGTTTAAGCTCGGTTCCCTCGATATTTACCGGTGCGCCGAAGCAGTCCTTTATAAGGATCGGCTTTTCATCCAGGCTCATATTTCCAGTGCCGGAAGGAGACCAGGCAGTGATGATGTTTTTTCCGTCGTTGCGTTTGAAAAGAAAAGCAAAGACATTTTCTGAGACAGGAATTCTGCCAATGCATTTTGCATTTTGAATTTCCTTTATCATGTTGGAATACGCGAAGAGGGAAGGCTTGAAACTGCCGTCTTTTCTGATCAGGCCGCAGGATGCATAGAGCGAGTTGCCCGAATCCTTCTCGCGGTAGATATAGACCTTTTCTGCGCCGTAGGCTACGGAGAGAATCCCGGTTCTGACAAGATATGCCGCCTGATCTGTTTCGGAAACAAATTTTCCTCCGATCGTGTCCCAGCCCGTTTCTGTAATCCAAAGCGGCGCGCCGGCTTTGTTCTTGTCTCTCCATTGGCAGAGTTTTCTGAGCTGGAGATAATATGGTGGATCCTCCGGAGCTGGACCGCTCCTGTTCACATTGACATTTGCCGCAGACTCCTCGGGGCCCTTCCTGCCGCAATAGTGGTGGATGTTCATTATGTCCATGAAATCAAGAGCATGCTTTCCGTCCGGATATCTATATTTCCGCAGTTCCTCCCATTTGTCGAAGCTGAAGCCTGCCAGTCCGCCGTTTGTGACTTTTGCATCGCTGTCAGCCGCCTTGACTCCTTCATAGCCAGCCCTCAGTATGGGGAAATAGTCGCTGAACGATCCGACAAGCGCTCCCCATTCCGGATTGTTCAGATCCGGCTCATTCCATATTTCAAAGACCTTTATCAGGTCAAGCCCGCTTTTCTTATCCTGTGTAAGAAGTTTCTCATCTGGCGTTTTTTTGCTTCCGTAGCGTGCCGCTACCTGGAAGGCGAACTGGCGGTAGTCATCGGGATTTGCAGGCGGATAGTAGTAGGTTCTTTTTCCGGCATCCGGCTTACTGCTCGCATATTTGGGAACGCCGAGCATCATTGGCAGGGGATTGATGCCAAGCTCCGCAAGCGCGGTAAAAATCTGATCGTGGTTCACATGCCACGGCGCAACAGAACCGTCAAAGGCGTATTTGTTCCTTTCTGGACTGCACATGAACCACTTCATGTTTTCAAATCGGCCTTCTGTCATCCCCATCTGCGCATCTACCCTGTCTGCTCCTGACAAATTGATGCCGAAAGGACTTTCTTTAGGTCTGTCCTTCAGCGGTTCCCATGCGAAGAATCTGCGGTATTCAAGCTTTTCGAGCCTGCCGTTCTGCTCCATCCTCAAACCGAGCATATAGCATCCTTCGGAGGAGAGCTTGTCTGCTGGAATCTCAATTGTCGCTTTTCTCCAGCTAAGAGGAGGAATTTTGAGGGAGAGCTTTTTGCGGAAAAGCTCTTTTTCTCCGTATGAAGAAAGACTGGTGTCTTCGTTCCCGAGTCCGTCATATATCTTGATTATGCATGGAAGTCTGAACCATGAGCTTCCGCCGCCATCAGCGACTTTCCCAGGACCGAATTCGCCCTCTCCAAGCCCTTTTGTGTGGTAATGGAGGCGTATATATCTGTATGGCTTCTCATTTTTTGAAGAGATCTCCGCTCCGAGCCACTTGTGGAAAAGTCTTATCCCTGCAAGATCGGGAATATCCTCGAAATTGCTTCCGTCGTTTGAACCGGCGATATCCAGCATGTAGATCCAGTTCGAGTCGCCGTTGTATATCTCTAAGCCGTTCACTGCAAAAGGCTTTCCAAGATCAATTATCTGCGTCATCTCCTTGATTGACTCTATCCCATCCTTCTTTGACGCCATCTTTTCCACATAGTTGCTCCGGCTGAGATTGTCAATGACGTAATCGGAAATGCATTCTCCGTTGAAAAATGTCCTGATTTTGCATCCGGCGGCAAGATCCGAACCGCGCTTTACATCGGGGCAGACGGGAAGGATGCTGTCGCGGGAAGGAAAAAGGATGCATTCTAGAGATATGTCCATGTCCTTGGGGCTTGGATTGTTGAAAACCATGCTGAAAGAGAGTCCTTTGTCGGGGCTGACCCATTCCGCAAGAGAAAAGTTGTCATCAGGATATGCAGAGATCGGACAATGAGACGCCGAATCGAGTTTCGCAGTGATTTCGCTGAAGGAAAGCTCCTGCTCACCCTTTCCGGATGAGAACCAGCAGAGATTGAGGCTTTTCAGGGGCGGATCATATTTTCCGTTTTTCCCGTCCTGCTTAAATGACGATTTCCAAATGGCAGTTTCCGGAATGATTTCCACGCTCTTCCAGCCAGTCCAGTCAACTGGTGTTTCCGAAAAAATATTTTCCCCTTCGGCGTCAATTCCGGCCCAGGCGAAAATTCCAGGCCGTTTTGCCGGGTTGTCAGGGGACTTGACATATACGGAAATCTTTTCTGTTCCTTCGGGAATTGACCTTAGCACTGGCAGTTCAGCCTTTGCTCCGGCTATCTCTGCAGTTCCTCTCAAAACTACGCCTTTTCTAGAATCGTCTTCAGACGTATCGTCAAGCCTGATTCCGGGAATCTTCCAGCTTGACGGCACAAGACCAGCGCGGCTCTCCAGCCTTTTCAGGAGATATTCACCTGATCCGGAAACCGTCTCAGATGCATGAATGACAGAGATTGAAAAGGCAAAGACATGCGCGACTGCAAGGAATAATTTCAAAGAGCTGGAATTCTGCATGAATATTCTCCCTTATTTTAAAATTCGTCCTTTCAATAATATCACCCCAAAGTAAAAATAATACAGCATTCCGAGAGATTCGCATTGCGGATCAACAATTTATCCTAACCCAGGAATCAACCATGTCTCCTCCCTCAGAATCTCATATCATCCTATTTGCTTTTCAAATGCCTGTCGGTATATTGTCTGCAACTCTGTCATGACAGATCCACAGTTCGTCAAGCCTCCGGCGGCGATTTGATACTAATGCACTGTTCAATTATAAATGAAAAGATCATACAAAATATTGCTTGGATTCCTTATTGCCTTGCTCATATGTCTTGGAGCGTGTCTATACCTTTTCTTCAGTCCTCATGTCAGAGTCTTCTCCGCTTCGAATAGTCAGGAGTTTGCACAGAAATATGGAGGGACATCATCTCTTCCGGCTTCTGCGAAGAATATCCGGATTGAGCTGTCGAGCGTATCAATTGGTGGTCGTGCACACATAGTCAAATTTGAGGCCACAGAGGCCGATTGTAAAGAATACGTGCGAGCCGAATTCAAGGTGTATGCCCATTGGGACGGGAAAGCAGAATCCGGACTACAATACATTGAAATAGCATCAAGTCCAAGCCTTCCCCCAAAGTGGGGTCAGCGATATGGAATTAGGAATCCTGATTGGTTCGATGTGAGCAACATAAGACACGGTCTTGAACTCAAACGCGGGAACAGACACAATCTTCGTGCTTGGATTGATACTGATCGAAATATTCTGTATTTGTATTGTAATGATTGAACCTAAAAAAACGGTTGGATTTTTAGAGGGTAGACAGTAAAAGTAGTATCTGCTCGTCGAGCTAGACCGGTTGAAGTTCTTTCCCCTTCAAAAATTTTACAAAAGCCCTCGCCAGGATCGCCGCCCACCTGGTCTCTCTTCCGCCAACTGCTCCGCTGTTGAGCTTAGCGAGGCTAGGAAGCTGGAAATTCCATCGTAAGCATGCTCGATTCAAGAAGATGTGAACGGTTACGATAGCGATTACGAAAACGATTACGGTTTGTCTTTCTGCAGTTTCTTATTCCGCTCCCCTCTCGGAACCTACACAGATCGTTAGCAGATTGCGATACACTTGGTCAGAAAAGCAGAGAAGAAAGACACGCTGAACACCAACGCAATCGCTCTCCTTGTCTTAATCACACAATGCCACTAAGTTAAGGAGTGAAAGCAAAGAACACGCAGTGAACACCAACAAAAACGCCTTAACTTAGTGACATTCTCTTAATCACAGTATGAAGTTCTCCTTTGTCTCTTGAAGCCTCAGAGATTTTCCGGTATATTTCGTGTCAATCAGGCGGGAGTCCTCCTAGGCTGAATCGTTCTCGTACACGGCGGAGAGGTTCACGTAGGCGGACACGATCTGCGAAACACGTAGCGCAGGAATGACGACGAGAACAATTGAGAGTCAATTGAGCTTGCGAAAGAGGAAAGCGAAGCTATTTTCACCTGTCAAGTTTGGTGCTGTTTCCGCACTGCTTGCCTGCAGAGCGCATTTTGTTTCTTACGCACAAATTTTATTTGTCAAATGAAAGGACAAAACCAATGGAGAATCAAAGATGCTTTCCCTTTTTTGCAGTTATCTTCTTCATGTCTTTCTCAACAAATCTCCTTTCTTCGGAAACGCCCGACGGATGGGACTGGAGCCGCCCGCAAGCTGAAATCCTCCCCGAGGGCGATCTAAAATGGGCTCCGCGCGAATTTGATTTCAAGTCAAATAAGCACGGCTCAATCAGATACATTGACTATGATGCGGGCGACGATTCGAACAGTGGATTGTCCAAGGAAAGCCCCTGGAAACATCATCCATGGGACAAGAATGCGGCTGGAAAATCCAAGGAATGCTCAGGAATCCACTGCTACGTCTTCAAACGCGGATCAATTTATCGCGGAAGTCTAACCGTCAGAGAAGCCGGAGAAAAAGGCAATCCAATATTCCTCACATCCGATCCCTCTTGGGGAAGCGGGGAAGCCTCTCTTCATGGATCTGAAAAAATTTCAGGCTGGAAAAAGGGTGGACACTCCAAGATGCCTGAAAGCGAAAAGGTCTGGCGGGCGGAAATTCACTTTTTAAGCAGACTGGTCTGCATTGTCAGCAAAGATGGAAAAACAGAAAGGCTTAAGCTTGCCCGGACACCAAACTGGAATCCGGCAAATCATCAGGACTATCTGCAAGAATGCTGGAGCTGGGAAAATCCGGAGTGGTGGAAGCCAGGCAAGTACAAGAGAGCGCTTGGAGGCAGCAAGGTTCTGGTCGGTCGCGACAGCAGGCATCTGACAAAGGACGAGGATTTCTACAGGGACGCCATTGTGTGGACTGAATGGGGGATTGTCATGGGAGCACCATATGCTTCAAAAATCGAAAAATTCGATCCCGCCAGCAGGGAACTCTATTTCTCGGGTCCCTGGTATGGGGACAGCGGACAAATCAACACGAATCACCGTTACTGGCTCGAAGACAAGGCTCAGTTCCTGGACGAGCCGGGAGAATTCTGGGTTGAAGACACCGGAAATGGATCCGGAATCCTCTACCTCAGACTACCAGGAGACGCGGATCCGTCTTCCGTGACAATTGAAGCCGCCAAACACGTCAATCTGATAGAAGATTTGGCATCGTCCAAAGCTCCAGCGCGCATTGACATCCTCTCGCCAAAGCAAAAAGCAGAACTCGAAAAGACAGGTGCCAGACATCTGAAGATATCAGGGCTGAGCTTCCGCTTCTGCAACCCGCATTGGAGGCTTGACGATCAGGTATGGATGCACAAAAACGCCGACAGCGCATGCATAAGATTCCTTGGCGCATGCAAAGACGTTGAAATCTCGAACTGCCGCTTCGAAGAGGTCCCGAAGGCCATCCGCATTGATCCGATATTTTTTGAAAGAAGAGTCTCGGACATCCGCATTTCCGACAACGAGATAATCTCCGCAGATCATGGTGGCATCAGCGTCTCGGCTGGAGCACAGTCATTTGAGGCAAAAACCGGAACATCCCTGGGCGATGTGAAAATATTGCGCAACTCATTGAAGGACATTGGATTCCGTCCAGTCAGACCCAACGGACAGGTTGCAATATCCGTGAATTTTCCTGAAACTGCACTCATTTCAGGAAACATCGTCGAGCACTGCGGCGGAGCCGGAATTTTTGTCTTCGGAGGGAAGGGAAACAGGGAATCGCATCACGTGCCATTCAACAGGATTGTGATTCACAACAACAAAGTCCTGGACTCTCTCATGATCGCGAACGACTGGGGAGGAATCGAGACCTGGCAGGGAGGTCCATTCTACGTCTATGGCAATATTTCCGGAAATGCCCTCGGTCCAATGAACTGGGGCGGCAAAACCTTCGGCCATGCCTACTATCTCGACGGAAGTTTTAAAAATTATCTCTTCAACAACATAGCGTTCGGAAAATCAAACGACCTGAAAAATCTCCGATATGCCAACTGCTCCGCATTCCAGGAAATACACTCCTATCAAAACAGCTTTTTCAACAACACTGCATACAAATTTCTCGAAGCGTCGCGCCGCCAGGCTCCCCATGCCGGACGTGATAAATTCATATCCAACATTTTTGACGACGCGTCAAAATATGTCTTCAGGCACAGCGACAAGGAGGGGCAAGATCCCAACGCCAAGGACGCAGGCGCCCATGTTGAGGACTTCAACTATCCGACCAATGCATTCTCAAAAAATGTATTCTACGGAATTACAGGAAAAACTGCGGTTTTTGAAGCCTACGGCGGAGACTACGCCAGTCCGAAGGATTTCTCAGAGGCGCTCTCCAAAAAATTCGCAATGGCGTCAGACGTTGGAATCCTCTGCACCGAGCCTCCCCTGGCAAACCCGGAAAAGGGCGATTTCCGCCTCTCAAAGCAGTCAGCCGCCATTGGCATGGGAAGCAAAGTATTCGTCCCATGGGCGCGATACGACACAGTCGCCGAATGGAACTTCTTCCCGGATCCGTCAAATCCTTGCCTGATCAACGACGAACACTGGAACATGAAGCCCCAGATGAACGACCGCGAAACGTATTACAAGTCTCCTTTTTATCCTCTTGTCGCAAACAAAGCTTCATCTACCGACTACATCTCAGGAATTCTTGAAGACTGGATCTGCGGCGCACTCAAACTCGATGGCAAGGAGCAATATCTCAAGATGGAATTACCCAAAAATCCACAGGACTTCGATCCTCAGATTTCAAAGTCAAGCTTCACGATAGAGTGCGTCGTGAAAATCGAATCTGCTTCAAATGGGATTCTTGCAGAAAAAATGGACGAAAACGGATGGAGGCTCTCAATTGCAAAAAACGGACGGCTCTCTTTCACCGTCAAATCTGGAGAACTCTCAAAAGTGCTCTTATCACAGAAAGAGCTGAACAATTCCACATGGTGCCACATCGTTGCAGAATGCGACAGGAAAGAAAAGCAACTTCGTTTATTCATTGACGGAAAATTCGACTCATCTTCGGATGGCATCGGAGAGGATGCTTCTCTCGCTGGCAACTCAGCGCTTTATGTCGGGGGAACGCCTGCCGGAGGCAATTTGTCTGCAAGTCTGGATTTTCTGCGAATTTCGCGAGGAAGCCTTTCCGATGCAAAAACAACGGTTGAAGAACTATATGCCTGGGAATTCGATGGTCCTTCAAACTGCGACTTCAATTTCAGAGCAACCCCCACCAATCTCAAACGCGATGCAGGGGCAATTCAGAAATGAAGTTAGTGGCTATTGTGAAATAACTTTGACATTTGCTGGCTCTCACGAAGAGCAAGACCTGGTTTCCAGCTAAAGAAGAAGTGAGTCTTGTTTGAAATTAGTGTTACATTGCAATATATTCTTTAGACGACAACTGCGATAGGCAATTATTCTCGCATTCAGCCGCGAGCAAACTGAAAAAAAGGATGGAAATGAATTACAAGCCAGAACTGAGCCGTCCTTTCACAGACGGCGAAATGGAAAATATCGTTTCGGATTCGATCCGACTCCTTTGCGAAATCGGCATCGCCTGCTCTGAAAAAAGAACTGTCGAGAGACTCTCGGCAAAATCAGGAACCGAGTGGCGCGAGGGACGACTGCTCTTCAAAGCAGAGAAGCTCCGCGAAAAGATGGCGGAAATTAGGCAGAGCAACGCCGGAAGAGAAAATCCTGCAGAGCCATTCCGACTGCATTCGTCATGGTCCTGCTTCAACTACGCAGACCCGCTCTCTGGCAAAGTCCGCAGACCAAGCTTGGACG
Organism: Victivallis vadensis; assembly: GCA_020718525.1. Classification (GTDB taxonomy): domain Bacteria; phylum Verrucomicrobiota; class Lentisphaeria; order Victivallales; family GWF2-50-93; genus DYRX01. The sequence goes on along the minus strand of DYRX01000095.1, from coordinate 1,372 downwards.
ATGCCTCAAAAATGACCCGTTTCATGGATGCAAGAGGCTACGGATACTGGCCGATACCGCTGATTCCCTCGGATATAAATCCGCGCCATGCGACGCTGGCATGCGAATACATCGCCTTGAAAAACTCCAGGCATTTGGGCGGATTCATGCCCGCTCTATCCGTGCAAGAGATTGAATTTCTCATAGAAATGAACAAATGCGCCGGCAAAACATATCTTCATGTCGAACAGATCAGCATCAGTCCACTGCGCTTCAACGACGAAGGATTGGCGATGGCAATTCCTTTCATCGGGAGAAATGACTGCAATGTCCTGCTCACCGGCTCTATTCCGGCTCTAGGCGCAAGCTCACCTTTTTCCATACGCAGTTCAATGGCGCTGGTTCTTGCCGAACGTCTTGCATTGATCATGGCAGTAGAAGGACTTGGATTGCCCAAAGATCTCGGGGTTGGACTCAGGATTCAGCCATTTGACTTCGAATCCGCAAGAATGGTTTTTGGAGGCCCTGAAGAAATGCTTCTGAGATCCTGCTGTAATCAGCTGGTCGAATTCGTATCCGGAGCTCCGGGAAGATGGGGGCAACTGCACAGCATGGCAAGAACGCCGGACGCGCAGGCGGCATCCGAACGGAGCACGTCGGCACTCTGGCAAGCCCTGATCGGAATCAGGAATTTCCACTGCGCCGGACAGCTCGCCCAAGACGAAGTGTTCAGTCCTGTCCAGGTAATGATTGACGAAGAAATCATCAAGCTTGTCGAGCATGCCTGCAAAGGAATTCCAGACTTCGATTCGGACGCGGATATCCTCGAAGAAATCCGTGCAGGCCTCGACTCTGGAACATACATGGCAGAGGAGGCAACTGTCACTAATTTCAGAAATTTCAGCTTCTGGCCCAAGATTTTCAGCCGTAAATCGGTTCCTGTATGGGATGCCATAGGACAGCCTTCGCTAGCTGAAATCGCGATCGCAGAAATCGAAAAAAGCATCGAAAGCAACTCCTTTGTCATCGGAAAAAATCAGGAAGACAGACTGGAGTCGGTCTATCAGGAGGCGCTCCGGGCAATATCCTAAGAAAAACTCTCCAGAAAAGTGTCCGTGGAAGATTTATTGCCATTGCGCAAAACATGGATGGAAACGAATTGGAGCCAGTCCGAGATGGGTCTGATTACGCCACCATGCCTACAGGGATCCAAGATTGGGCGGAGATTGCTGATTGAAGTTCCGTTCAAATATGCCAAATATATTTGTAAACCGAATTTGAAAAATTTCGCAGGACTGCTAGATTCAGCACCCGACGGACTGCTTTGCCCATCCGGGCGCCGACATGGCGGAACTGGCAGACGCGCTACGTTCAGGGCGTAGTTCCCTCACGG
>DYRX01000407.1 GCA_020718525.1 Victivallis vadensis | reverse complement strand
TTCTAATCTATTTCATCGTTTAATCGTACAATCTTGGACTTTTGCAATTACCTCATTTATCCTTACTTCCCCGCTTCTCGGAAAGTCGCTATCAAGTCTTCCATCCTTGAAAAAACAGACTTTAGATCCGTCGTAACGAATTCCAATGAAACACCATTTGTCCTCTTCAATCGGCATCAGACCAGCAATCTGATGGTTTATCTCTCCGCCGGTGGCAAACCAAGTGCTCATACGTTTTTTACTGTCGAGACAAAAATTGAGAGACTCATATACTAGTGGTTTCACCTTTCCCAAAATGTTTCCTCCTTCCTGAAAATTGGAACTAACAATTATCCAGCAGGTTATAGTGTGCTCATTGAGGTTGAAATCTGAAGAGTTACCGCAATCTATATAGTCGTCTCCATCAAAACTATACGCCTTCCCCGCATTTCCAAACCTGTCTGCTGTAAGCGTCGCACCATGCACGGTTCCGTTGTTTCCGCTTCCGGATTCATCGTTGGCGTTGCCATTGAAGGGGTAGTAGGCGACGAGGTCTTTATCCAGCGCGTCTTCCGGCAGGGCGACAGCAACTCTGATCTGACCGACATTGCCTGCCGCCTTATCGTCGTATGCGTACAGAAAAAGTTCTCCATCCGCTTCTGCTGTCATTTCCTTGGAATCCACGACAGGCTCAGGCTGGGCATTTCCGACCCTGCAATGGAGTCGCATCCACATGTTCCCACGGTCGTCGTAGCCCATATAACCGCAATATAGGTTTGCCTTGGTTCCCCCGCCCGTCCACTTGTCCTCCTTGTTTGGGTAAATCGTGAACTTCTGTCCTTTTTTCACCCGAAGACCAGTCGCAAGCGGGGATGCCTGTGTCTGTAAAGCTTGCACCACAAAGGCTGTGCCCTGCATTTCGTCTCCGACATCATCGGGGGGCTCTGGCGGCTCCGTCTCGGCTGGAGCCGGAGTTGCCATGCGTCTGAATTCTGGCGGCGGGATCGTTTCCATCGGAATTTCTTCAGAAAACATGGAAATGTTGGCTGGCTGATTTTTCTTGGCCAGTTCGTAGAACATGTTAGCAGTGGCATTCGCGCCCCAGCCTTCCTTGCTCCCTGGTGAATCGTCCTTGAGTATATATTTCTCAAGATCTCGCGCTCTGTCCGAATAAGCAATGCGAATATTACCGATTTCCATCAGGAACTGAGGCTTCTCTAAAAGCACCTTCCCTTCTGTTTTGACACTGAATATTTTCTTCAATCCTTTAAGATCCGAGCACACGGCACCAGTTCTAGTGTTTGAGCCAAGGCACTCTCCGCCATAAATGATAGAATTCTTGATTTTTAGTCTGCTGTCGTTCTGACCGGAACTCCAACAGGTCAAAGCCTTGCCTGTCGCGCATAGAACGCAGTTCTCTATTGTCCAATCTCCTCCGCTAAGCGTAATTGCGGAAGAGAAAGAGTTGAGAGTGCAGTTGCTTAAATTTATTTTCTTGTTCTTCGCATAGGAGTAGAAGTGCATATCTTCAAAACAGCAGTTCCGGAAAAAGACATCTCCTCCGTCCTGCGCGCTTGCATGGAAATATCCGATAATTGAATCAACCGCAATAAAGGAATAATCGCACAACATTGAGCTAATCCAGATATTCCTGACAATGCAGTCCTCCGCACGGATGTTCAGCCTGTTTCTATAGTAGTAGCCCGGCTCGCCTTCAATAATGACCCCCTTCACCGAAACGGAAATTTCACTCTCGTACTCTGCGGGCATGAGATGGAGCACCGAGCCTTTTTTCAGTTTGGCGAGAGCTTCGGCAATCTTCAGCCCACCTCTTTCTCCCTTCGGATGGCATTTTATTATTTCTCCGCCACCGGTCTTGGCTGTTGACAGATCCTTTTCCTTGAGTTCTGCGTGCGCTTGAAAAAAGGAGAAAAGGAAAAAGAATGCCGCTGTCAGAAGTACCGAAGCTGTTGTATTGGATGGAGGATGCAAGCATTTTCTCATTTAATGTCCTCTTCGCTTATTGTCCGTAAGAGATATGACGGATTGCCAGCGCCCCAGATTACGGCACAGTTGGAACCGGCCTTCTTCGAGACGACCTCTCCTACCGGGGCACTTGCTTCTTGACATGGGGTCGTCTCGCCAGGCACCTCCCACCACTTGTTAATGTCTGCCGGGGTATAGGTGCGCCAGGAACCCTTGTCCGTGACTATCCATGGTTTATTCTTAACTTTGCCTATCAAAGCAAACCCTGCTGCAGCTCCGCTGTCACAGCATTTTACTGTTAAGATGTCTCCCAAACGAAGCTTCAGCAACTTGGAATCAGCCTTAGTCCAGTCCTTTCCAGACATCACGACCTTGCCGTTCAGGGCAAGCTCGTAGGAATTGTCGCAAGCGGCAAAAACCTTGCATGCTATCTCCTTCGGTTCATTTCCAGCGAAGATTGCCAATTGGAGCAGTCCGAGAAGAAAAACGACAAGAAATACTTTTTTCATATATGATCCATCCTCCTCAACTTTATCGTTTCAAAACACTCAAGATTCTGTCAATCGTGTCATTGCCAGTATTCAGCCAGAAACGCCTGTCGAAAATCACGTTGTCAAACTGTCATTTGGTATAGATTGTCTCTTTTGTACCGCTCCTTTATTTCTTTGGTCGCGTCCCTATTTGGAGACCTGACTTTTTGAGTTCATTTTACTCGTCAT
>DYRX01000406.1 GCA_020718525.1 Victivallis vadensis | reverse complement strand
TTCAGAGCTTTCCCCTTCCGCAAAATTTGGGATCCGATTAAATAGACTGATTGAAATCAATAAAAAAGGAGCATGAACGTGATGCACAGGAGCGATCAGATCTTTCACGTCAGAGGCTTGCTGTTCCGGAAAAAAGTATTTTTCCTTGTCGCAGTCTCCCTGTGTCCCTGTTTTTCAGGCGTCAAGGCGGGCGAGGACGAATCCGTGAACGTCCGCATAATCGAGCAGGGAATAGAGCACCAGCGTGACGGCGACGGGCACGCATACGCAATTGCATCCCTGCACAGATACAAGGCGCTCAAAGGGGAAAACGATCTTTATGAGCCCATTTTTGCAGGCAAGGACTTCAAAGAGTTCCACGATTTCGATGTTGACGGTGACGGCAATCCTGCGAACGACACGGTCGGGTGCATGCCCTTCAGTCTAGACAAGAAGAATCCAATGAGTCCCGATGCGCCTTTCTACGACATTAATTTCGGACAGCGCTGGTTCGGCGGCGCAACTATCTATCATGCAAATACTAATGATACGACGTTTACCGAGAACGGAATGAACGACTTCGAGGAAGGCATGGGATTCCAGCCCAGAAGAAACTGGACATTGTTCCATGAGATATATGAACCATTCCGCCCGTGGAGAATGTATCAGCTCGCAATATGGCAGAAATTCGACTTCATGAACGGGGGAGACAAATACAAGGTTTCCTTCGACGAGAATTCCCGCCTCGCATATCTTGTGATGAGATACTACATGGGAATCGAGGGCTTCCGCTTTGTCGTCCGAAACGGAGACAAATTCTACATCTCTGAAAAAGTCTTCAAGGGGGCTGGACCTGAACTCGGAGACAAGGGAGGAGTCGCCCACACTATTTATCCTGCAAAGGAGAAATGGGCGGAATACAATCCATCTGCACCTTACAGAATTGATTTCGATTCGAAAAATGCGAAATTCGCAGATCTGAAATTCGACGATGTCAGCGCCGTCGGATGGTATATGTTCAAAGATTCGTTGATCTGCGGCTACCTCGGACACAAATGGTATGCCTTCGAAGCCGATGCCGTCGTAACACGCCCCAAAAAGCCGTCCTGGCATCTCGACATGGCGAAGATCGGCGACGCATACATCTCAAAGACGGAAGTCCCGTACGAGACCTGGAGAAAAATCCACAGGCTCAAACGCTCGAACACCTTCGTCCTGCAGAAAAACTACACGTTCGATGAATATGGAGACCTCGGCAGTATGGACTATTCCGCCTCTCTCGGACGCGACGACAAGTTCTCCCAGGACGAGCCGGTCACAGGAATTACGCTCCATGACATGCTCGCCTGGTGCAACGCGCTAAGCGAAGCCGAATCCAAGGAGCCATGCTACTATATTGATCCGGAGTTCAAGGAGAAGTTCCGCGAAGTTCGCAGAAGCATGCTCTTCATCGAGCCATTCAAAATGCCGGAGGTCTTCGTGAAATGGAGCGCCGACGGATACCGTATCCCCACAGCATCGGAATTGATTGGAGTGTCTGACGTGTCCGACAGGTCTGACATGTCCGACAAGACCATTCCTGCCGCGAAAGCCACGCCAAATTCAAAAGGAATATGCGGTCTGCCGGGCAACGTCTGGGAGCCTGTCTGGGACTGCGGAGACAGCTTCAAGCCCGGCTCGGACATCCTTCTATTCGGAGGAGATTTCACTGGAAAATCTGGTGGATCGCTATCTGCAAGTCCCTGGGGCGATAGGCCTTACGGTGGAAATTGGAACATCGGACTGCGCGTTTTGCGGCGCGAAAAGGGAGGAGGAAAACCAGCGGACACCAAGGCAGACTCCTCGATTCCAAACTGGAAAATATCAGCAGCAACTTTGACGACAGCAGATCCGTCCCGGCAATGGCAGGCTCCATCTCTTGAACCTGAATCGCTCGTTCTAGCCCAGATTCCCGGAGAGGATTTCTCCCTCGGCAAAACAGAAGTGTCCTTCATCCAATGGAAGCAGGTCTTCAACTGGGCCGTTGCGCACGGATATGAATTTGACCATGGCGGAGAAATGGGCTCCATGAGCTACTGGGGCTGGGGAGAAGACTGGAAAGCTGGCGAGCACAGCACCACAGAACCCGTGACTGGAATCAGCCACTTCGACGCGATGGTCTGGCTGAACGCATTGAGCGAACTTCGCGGGAAGACCCCGGTCTATTACCATGACAAGGCGTGCAAGAAGATCTACAAAAAGTCATATGCGTTCCGCCCGCTCATGATGTGGCTTGGAGAACATTCACAGCTTTCCGAAGAAAAGAAGCTCCGCTATTGGTATAAGGAGACTGATGACAGCTTCGTGAAGCAGGGTGCCGACGGCTACCGCCTGCCAAGCAGGTCGGAGTTCGAGGAATGCCTCAAAAAACTCAAATGGAAAAACCTTGCAGAACTTGCGAGATTCGCAAGGACCCTCGATACTTCAAATCTCAGAACTTCACCTTGTGGAAGCCTCGATGCGGATCCGAACGGCCTCTTCGACATGCTGGGCAATGTCTCGGAAATGAGCCACGACACGGATCTGGGAAAGAACAAAGGCTGTGTGTATGAACGTCTCGGCGGGGGCTTCTTCGACATGGCTGGACAAATAGGAAAGCCCGCAACAAAGTCTCGGGAATCAAGCAGAGGTCTAATATATCCAGACACAGGAATCAGAGTTGCACAAGG
>DYRX01000405.1 GCA_020718525.1 Victivallis vadensis | reverse complement strand
GTGTGCTTTGTGTCTTCGTGTGAGATAATGTTCAACTTTTGGGAAATGCACCCGTCTCGGGGTCGGAATCGGGATCGAATATTATTCCTATGCATCGATTCCGATAGCGACCCCGACTCCGAGTGAAGCAAATCCGACATATGCATTTTCCACATAATTATAATTCTACCCATACGGCTCGGGAGTTCTGAAATTAAACTGCCAGAAAGAACACGCTGACAGACGTGAACACCAACGGCAGTTTCAAAGGAGTTGCAATCCATATCGTTTCAATCCGTCTTTGTAAGGCGGAAGAATGAGACCTTTTTCGGTGATGATTCCTGAAATCAGCTCATGCGGGGTGACATCGAACGCGGGATTGAAAATCTTCACTGTGGGTGGCGCGGTCTGCTTTCCAAAGCTTCTTGAGATTTCCTCGCCTGCTCTCTCCTCGATCGGGATTGCAGTGCCGTCATTAATGTTCATGTCTATCGTCGAATATGGTGCGGCGATATAGAAGGGGACTTTGTGATGTCTGGCTAGGACTGCCAGAGAATATGTTCCTATCTTGTTTGCGGAATCGCCGTTTGCCGCGATTCTGTCCGCTCCCGTGATGACCAGGTCTATCCGCCCTTTGCCCATTAGAAATCCAGCCATGTTGTCGCAAATGACGGTCACGTCTATTCCCGCCTTGTCCAGCTCCCAGGCTGTCAGCCTCGCACCCTGGAGAAGCGGACGGGTCTCGTCAGCATAGACCTTGATTTTTAGTCCTCTGCTGTGGGCGATGTAGATTGGAGCCAGGGCCGTGCCTATTCCACAGGTTGCGAGCGCGCCAGCATTGCAGTGGGTGAGCACAGTCATTCCGTCCTTTAAAAGCGTCGCGCCATTTTTGCCGATATTTTCGCAGAGAAGCATGTCCTCATTCAAGATAGAAAAGGCTTCTTCAAGGAGTTTCTCCTTGAGAGTGTCCGGGGAGTCTGCATCCGATTTTTTCAGTGCATCTACGCATCGTCCGAGCGCCCAGAAAAGATTCACGGCAGTTGGTCTGGAGCTGGCAAGATAGTCGGCGGACCTGCGAAGTTCGCACATGAACGACTCCCTGGAATCCGCCCCGGATTTCTGCATCGCGGCGGCAAGCCCGAGCGCGGCGGCGGCTCCGATGGCGGGAGCTCCTCTTACGACAAGCCTCTTTATGAAAGAATGTATTTCCGCGATATCGTCGGATTCCACATATTCGAGCTTTTCCGGCAGAAGCGTCTGATCAATCAGGCGGAGCTTGCCAGGCATAAGTCCTTTGTTGCCGGCGAACTCAGCACAGATTCGGTCATCTGCCATTTTCCATCTCACTGTCTCATAAATCATTGGGCTTCTCCTTGCGGGAAAAAGATTTAATTAGAGCCTGCTCGAAAAGGTCGAGCCAAGCGGAAAAAAGAGAAATAAATCTGCGAATAACTTGAGATATCGCCGCAACATGTTATCATGCAATATGTTACATAACATAAACAAGATGAGGCGGCGATGACAAAAGATAGCCTGAGAAGCGCGGAATTCAACCTGTTTCTCGCTCCTTCCGACACGGAATTGACGGAATTCATCGAGGAAGCCATGGCTCTAGGGGGGGCACCCCCAGGACTATGTAATGAAAAACATTCCGTCCAGCATGTACGGCGCAGGAAACCGCGTGCCTTCAGCACGCATTATCCTATTTTACGATGTATTCCTATGGTTGAAACCATAGGCTGCGTCCCTCCGCCACTCCGCGGCTTAAAAAGTGGCACTTTCATTTTCACATGTCAAATCGGATAAGGAGCAAGAATCAAATATTGTTATTCCCTGATTATAAGGAAGATACGGTTAAATATCGCAATTATTGACGATGTCGCGGATTAAGATGTCCGAATTATGCATTTAGCACTTTGCAATCTCGGGCAAGATCTTTTTTTTCTGACCGTGAACTGTGAATGTTCCCTCGATCCCGATTCCGATGGCGACCCCGCCCCCGAGTTTTACTCTGACTGTTAACCGTGAAAGTAAGCTGTCAACATTGCATCTTTAAGGTTCTGTCTCTGCCTTGACGGCGAAATCCTTTCGTCTGTAGCAAGGCTGAAGCTTCACTTCCTTATTCATCATTTAAATTCAGCATTCAATATTTCTCTGCCACCCTTGCGTGAGGAGGTCTTAAGCTCTTTTCTTTTTCTCACGCCAAGCTCGCCAAGCCAGCTAGTTAAAAAGACAAGAATTTGTCCTCGCACAAAGGCTCAAAGGCAGAAATGAAGAAATGAAGAATGAACCTTGCCTGTCCCGTGAACCTATTTCTCCAGCAAGGAGTCGTCCGTTAACCTGTGCAGTTGGCGAAGTAATCATTTTTTTACAATGCACTTGACAAGGGGGATTCATGGTAGTATAATATGTGTAATAATGATTTTGATATAATGACATTAAATATATGATAGCGCTTGTTGTAATGGCAAATATGAGCGAAATAGAGGCGGGAGTGATTAGGAGTGTACGCAAGGAGCGGACATTGCTGTCGCGTAGCTCGCCGGATCCCAGTCGCAGGGCTGGCAGGCATCTTCGCGCCGAGCCAGATTCTCCGCTCTGTCCGATTCAGATGTCATGGATTCCTGGAACAAACTCAGCTTCAGGATTCTCCAGTGCGCCGATCCGATGTAATGAAAATATTTTGGAGGATTTGACTGATGAAAAGAATTA
>DYRX01000404.1 GCA_020718525.1 Victivallis vadensis | reverse complement strand
GTGAATATCGCGTCGGCACCGCCCGAGAGCGCCATTCCGCAGAGGTCAAAGACGCGCTCTGTCGCATGTTCGGACTCGAAGACAAGCTTGTCCTTCTGTCTGATTTTTTTCAAAGCATCCAAGTATCCCAGGACTTTTTCCTGATTCGGAACGCTCTTGTGCCCGAGATATGCAATTTTCTTCCGTCCTATACTGCTTAGATGCGAAACTGCCATGCTTGCTCCAAGCCTTCTGTCCGTGCTGACAGTCGTTTCAGTCTTGTCCGAGCTGAAAAAGACGACAGGCACCCTTCCAGAAGAAAGAGAAAGGAGACTTTTGCCGTCGTAGCAAGTCTCAACTATGAGTCCGTCTGCTCCTCTCGCTAAAAATTCCTTTGCCATGTTGAGCTCGACGTCCGGCTCCGCCTGGGAATCTCCAAGAAAGATGAAATATCCAGACTTGTAAAGCTCCCGCTGTATCAGATTTATCGTCATGCTGTTCACAGAAACATAGAAGAGCGAGCCTATTATGCCGATCGTCTTCGTGGGAAGTCCGTGCATCGCCCTGATCAGATGGTTCGGCATGTAGCCCATCTCTTTGGCTGTCCTCTCGATGAGCTCCCGCTTCTGCGCCGAAATATAGCAGTAGTCGCGTTTGTTCAGAACCGCTGAAACCGTTGACACTCCGACTCCGAGCTTCTCGGCTATGTCCTTCATCTTTACCATAGTAAGGCGCTCCCTTCTAGCGACGCATCTTCGATCCGATTAAATGAAGAATTGTATATGAATGTGTTCATATGATAACATATGCAAATCTTCATTTCAAGCGCCTCTGAAAAATATTTTGATTTTTTTATGTCTCCCTCCGTCGAATAGGGTGCGGATCCCGGGACTCGGTCTACGGGCGCGCACAAGCAGGCATGAGGCGGACCAACTCCTCTTTATGTCGCAGTTTGCGCAAAGATTGTCGCCTCTGCCATTGAGCTTGTCATGACATAAGCTTGGATCAGCGCCTTCTCCGCCCAAATTCATTCTAATGGCTGCCGTTGTTGGGATAGTCGTTCTTGAATGTGTTATACTCCTTGACAATCTCCTGCTTCCTCATTTTCTGGACATGCATGTCTGCGTAAAGAATGGGGTATCGGCGGAATAGACATTGTTGTCTCTCCTCATGCTGTGATAGCCGTAGAGGACAACACAACCATAAGCCTCCCAGCTTGGAATCATGCACATGTATGAGCCAATCAAGGCTTGTTGCGGAACTCCCTCGTTTCCATGCATTGCGAAGACCAAGTTGGAAAAACCGCGCTTTACGTTCTGAACCTTGGCGCAGTTTGGATAATATGCGAAACCAGGTGGGCTGATGCCGCTGTAGTCCCCGGTGAATTGTGCGATTGCGGCATACGAACTGTTGAGACTTTGGTAGGTTCTTCTGTAGGCAGATCTTGCATAATCATGCGTGCAATTCAAATACCTGTTTTGGGTTCCGTCATATTTTTCAACGGATTCATCGCAGAGAAAGATGCCAGTCCCATGCGGTGTTGCAGGGCTTCCCCAAGTGGTTGGAGTGCCCCTATCATACGATGAGGCGGTCACACCGTTCCATTTCCAAAAAGAAGAATTTGTATAGCTTGCTGTTATTATTGGTGCAGATGATTTCCAAAGAAGAGCCATGCCTGCCGTCTCCAGGGAATGACGCGGATACCAATTGTCGTAGTCGGAATTATAGAGCAGGACAAGATTTCCAATCTGCTTCAGATTGCCCACGCAGATTGCATTTCTTGCCGTTATTTTAGCGTTCTTCAGCGTGGGAAGCAGAATTGCGAGCAGGATCATGATGATAGCGATGACCACCAGAAGTTCTATAAGCGTAAATCGTTTCCACGCCACTCTATTCCGCCTTTTTTCTGAAGGGGGCGGTGGGCTTATCTCCCAGCAATGTCCGGCATGCTCGGAGGCAGAAGATACGGAGGCGTGCGTCTGTCCAGCTATTGCCTGCATTTCCATCTCCATGTTGTATAAACAATAATATGACATGTAATAACTATGATTATATTATGCTGTCGTGCTAATTTCAAGACCATATTAAAAATAATTGAAAAATAATAAAGTCCGCGGCACTGCTCTGTTTACAGTTTGCAGTAGATCCTTTAGATTCACAGCAAAGCGGTTAACGTAAGCGTCTATGAATCACGTTGACGGGAACGGGATGCTATGCCTGCCGCCAAGTTGAAGGACAGGAACTTGTCCCTTCAAGAAGCAGTTTTCTCTCAATTCGTCAAATTCGAATAATTCATTGACAATCGGCGTCGGGATCGAGATTGAATAAAAAGACAGCCTGAAAAAAATAACGAATATTGAAAAGGAAAAAGCATTTTTAACAACGAAACACACGAAACACGCGAAAAAGTCTAGGCTTTTACGGTTGGCAGTCCAGATTCTTTCTAAATCTTGCAAAAACTTGAACTTTATATCACACAGAGTTACAAAGCCCACGAATATTTGTCCTCCCAGGACAAGCAAGTTTCATTCTTCCTTTGTGTCTTTGCGCCTTTGTGAGAGAATATTTCATGTGCTTTATCCTCAACTAATGGGAATTGTTATGCCCTCTCTGTTCTTCTATTTGTCTATTATTTTTGTTTTTCCGGGATGACTCCTCTTACTCCACCTTTGGGGTCTGACATGTCGCCCTTGTAGCGCGGGATCAGATGGACATGCAGGT
>DYRX01000403.1 GCA_020718525.1 Victivallis vadensis | reverse complement strand
AGCCTTTCTTCGACGGCATGTTCCTTCAGAAGCTTCGCCATTTGTTCTCTCTTATTTTTTCCAGACAAATAACGCGGCGGAGAGTGGAGGAAGCCTTAGGGAAGCGTCCTCTGTCCACTTGATCTGCTTCTTGTCAATGGAATCAATTCTGTATTGGGAGACAATGAAGGCTTCGCAGTCTTCGGAGCGGGCGACGCCACTGCTCTGCAATGAGATGTCGGCAGGCGATGAAAGACTCTTGTTTATCATTACAGCCGTGATGGACTTGTCAGATTTCCGCCTTGACGCAAAAACAGAAACTGTGTCGTTTCTGCTGGAGCCGCATTGCAAGTATTCCTCTCCGAAGGCGCCTCCTTTTCCGTCGTAGTTTCTGAAAAGCAGGAATGCTAGCTTCTGGGTGCCGGGCAGACCGCCCCATTTGTTGGCTATATCCAAATTGTGTCTGGCGAAAATTCCCAGCAATTCCGCCTGCGCCAGAGCTCCCGAAATGTTTCCTTCGCCTGTCCAGTCGTATTCATTCAAGGCGAGCTTTGCTCCGTTCGCGTAATTCTTTGCAACGTATTGCAGTCTTGGGATAATAGCCTGAGTCTCCTTTATCCAAGTTTCGCCAGGACGTGACTGGCTTGTGTATTGGGCATCCCACAAGTCTCGTGTTGACTGGATGCGCGCCTCGATCAAAAGCGGATTCCTGTCATTGTTGCCGGGCGAATAGACCCCGATCCCCGAGACCCAGCGCTGGGGATAATAGTGGACGTCAAGCGCGTGCAAAATCCGCTGTCCTGTCTTTGTCTCGTAGTCAGCCGTCTGCTGAGCGAACCACTCAATGAATGGGATGTTTCCGTGCTGGAGGCGGAAGGGCGGTTTTTTCCACCATGGAGCTTCCTGTCCATCCAATTGGACTTTTCTTTCCAGGATTCGTCCTCGCGCCTCGTCCAGAACCATCTGATCAGCAGAGCAAAACGCCATTGTGTTCCATCCTGCGCTTGCAGGACCCGCCAATTTTGCCTGCGGATCTGCTTTCAGGACAGCCTGGGCATAATCCTGATACCGCTTCCAGTAATCTTCATATGTCAAAGGCTTTGGTTCAATTGCCGCGTGAGTATGGAACCAGAGCATCGGCTCGTTGTCCATGATGTACCATACAGACGAACTGCCTAGCGATGCGATTGTTCCTACAAATTCGCCCTGCAAGCCTGGGGAATTTTGAACAGCGAAACGGCTTTGATCCTTGCCTGCGAGAAGTTCGCCGGGAGCCGCATCCGCAGAAACTCCATTGCCAAGTTTGGGATCGTTTGGACAGACAGTCTTTTGCGGACCGTATATGTCAACAGGAAAGCCCCCAAGGGAGTTGTCGGAATTTTTGGCAAGCCAGTTGAGCATTGGAATTGTAACAAGGGGCTCTCGTCCCGCCGCGCGTTCTTTCGCAACCCATCCAGCCTTGTCCGACATGTCTGAGACATTCCTGAAAAACCAGTCTGCTCCCTGATTCGAAGCCGCAGTCTTCCAATTGTAGGGGCTTGCCTGATTGCCCCCAAGACGCCTTGACGATATTCCGCATTCGGAAAGCAGTTTGTCTTCAAGATTGGCCACGCCATAGATCAGCGGAGATATGTCGTGAGTTTTTTCTCCTGCATCCAAAACGACAGCGATTGGCGTGGGAGCGCCTTCTTTGACTGCCACATATCTGGTGTCGGGCGGAAGCTCGTCAGTGAACCAGATTTTGTCAACAAGCAATTCGATCTCCTGCTCTCCCCAGTATCCAACGGCGAATTCCCAGACATTTTTCAGATCAATGTCCTTGTCTTTCGCAAGCTCCGAAATCGGAATTAAAATTTTTATAAACTCGCCTTTTGGGTATGCATCATTCAGGCCGATTCTAACGGGATCAATATGGTTGGAATTGTTTTTAGGGGAGGATATTATTCCAAACATGAGGCTTTCATGCGGCTTCACATCTCCGATGACTTTTAGCTCGAAGGCAAGCGACTTGTATTTGGAAATATCGAGTGTGCGTGTTTTTCCGGGGTCATACCAGCCTGCCCAGTTCCAGCCGCCCCCTTTCCAGTCAGGTCCTGAAAAATTGAATGCGAGCGCGGCGGATCCATCCTTACCTGCGCCCTCTTTTTCTGAGATGCCAGCCTTCGCGCCCTTCGAGGCGGCATTGGCGTTCGCCCATCCGCGCCCACCTCTGACTCCAGCTCCATCCCAGGCTAGAAGATCTGGATTGCCATTTTCTGAGCTCGGTACGGCAAATGTTCCTGAATAAAGCTCTATCAGTTTGGACGGCGCCTTTTCCGGCGGGGGAGGCGCAAGCAAAGGAAATGCTTGTAATTCGGCATTGTTCAGGGGGCGCATCTGCGGGATTTCCTTGCCCTCTTCATATGGAATAGGAGCTGGCCGGCATGTTTTGAGCTCTTTCGCTTCTTCCGACTGCGCACCACCGTCGCATGCAAAGAAAGCTGAAGCAAAAATAAAAGCTCCTAGCAAGGCAAAAACACCAAAAATACTTTTCGAATTTGATACGATCATGAAATCCTCCTCTGCCATTCGGCTGTTTTAAATTTAACCCGGCTACGCCGGTAGCTTCCAAGACTCGTTATCGTTGTCGTAATCGCTATCGTAATCGGGTTTACAAATTTAGCGATTACTGCTCCGCTGATAGCGACTACGATTACGAAAATTATAAAAAATACAAATTCCTATA
>DYRX01000402.1 GCA_020718525.1 Victivallis vadensis | reverse complement strand
TATTTAGGAAACAGGACACTAGTCCGAATCTGCGAGGGATCAGGCCAGACATGCAAGGGACTCCGGTGGTCGTTGAGGACGGCCAGTATGGATGTTCACACATGCGTGGACAGTGTAGCCGGACACAAGCAGGTCCTCGTTTCTGCGAACTTCGCAGGCGATGACGATGCGCGCGCCCTTGACCTCCTGCACCCAGCCGCTGATCTCAAGCAGATCGTCGTATCTCGCCGGATTTTTATATTTGCATTGCGCCTCTATCACGGGCAAGATTATGCCCTGCTTCTCTATTTCGATGTATGGCAGTCCCGACTCCCTTAGAAGCTCGTTTCTGATGCGCTCGAAATAGACGAGATAGTTCGCGTAGTAGACAACTCCCATCTGATCCGTATCCGCATACGGGACCCGATATGGCATTGAAGACTTTTTCATATGGAAAGGTCCTTTCGCCTCATGTGTCCGACGATTGAATCCATCACTTCCTGGATGCTCATGTCACTGCTGTCAATAAGGATCGCATCATCGGCGCGTCTGAGGGGAGCGATTGCGCGGTTTGAGTCCATCTCATCTCTGAGCGCAATTTCTTTGGCGACGCAGGCGACAGTCGCGCCATCTGGCGTCTCCCCCCCCTGTGCAAGCCTCCGTTTTGCTCTGACTTCCGGGGATGCAGTGAGGAAAAATTTATATTTCGCTTTTGGAAATACGACAGTGCCGATGTCTCTGCCCTCCATCACAATGAGCCCAAGCTTCTCCATTTTTTTCTGTTTTTCCACAAGCCAGGCTCGGACGGAAGGCATGGCGGCGACGCATGAGACGCATTTTGCCGTTTCAGGCGATCTGATGGCAGGATCCGCAGGCTTGCCGTTTACAACGAGAAGGAGATCTCCGCCGTCGGCGACCCGGTAGTCGAGCTCGAGATGCGAGAGAATTTTGGCGACTCTCTCTTCGTCTGGAGGAATGCCAAGTCCCTTTTTGATCGCTTCGAGAGCGACAGCTCTGTACATGTTTCCGGTGTTCACATAATATGCGCCGACAGACTCTGCGATTCTTTGAGCAATGGTGCTCTTCCCGGAGGCGGCAGGTCCGTCAATTGCGATCACATTTGAGAGCATATTCCAATTCCGTTTTTGTTTGATCGTTTCATAAAAGAAGCGGAAAGATTTTATGAAGATACATTCGCCAGCAAATTTTTCCAATCCGCGACTTGAATTGCAGGCAAAAAGCGGATAATTTAAGTCTTTTGTTTAATCAGAAAACGGAGATGCGTCCCTTGAAAAAAGTCAAGTTTGTAGATCTTTCGCGCCAGCACGCTTCAATTCGCGCAAAATTGGCGGAAACTGCCCTTCGAGTCATTGAAAGCGGCAACTATATCGGCGGCTCTGAACTCAAGCAGTTCGAGAAGGAAATGGCGGCATGGCTTGGCGTCGAGGAGATCTGCGGAGTCGGCTGTGGGACGAGCGCACTCTATGGTGCTTTGAAGTGCCGCGGAATCGGTCCCGGAGACGAGGTGATCACAACTGTCCACACGGCGATCGCCACACCTGAGTCCATCACGCTCTGCGGCGCGGACATCGTTTTCTGCGACATCGAAAAAGACGGATTCAACATTGATCTTGACCAGCTAGAATCGAAAATAGGGCCGAAAACAAAGGCTATTATTCCTGTGCATCTCTACGGACAGCCTTTCGATGTCGAAAAGGCTCGGAGAATAGCGCAGAAGCACGGTCTTTTCATGATCGAAGACTGCGCCCAGGCGCAGGGCGCTGAATTTGCCGGAAAAAAGGTTGGAACCTTCGGAGATGCGGCAACATTCAGCTTTTTCCCGTCAAAAACGATGGGAGGCTTTGGCGACGGCGGCGCTGTCACAACAAAAGACAGGGATCTGCTCCGCAAAATCAGAATGTTCCTAAACCACGGAAGAGAGAGCAAATATCTGCACGAGTTCGAAGGAACAAACAGCCGTCTTGACGCGCTACAGGCCGCCCTTTTGAGGCACTGCCTCGAGCAGATTGACGAATGGAATTCCAAGCGCAGAGAAGCGGCGGCGATCTACAACGAACATCTTTCCGGAATAGATGCAATCAAGACGCCGAAGAAATTTCCAAACACCACCCCGGTGTATCATGTCTATGTCATATTGGCACCTGACAGAGATGCTCTCGGAGCTCATCTGAAAGAAAAATGCATTGATAGCGGAGTTCACTACCCGTATTCTCTGAATGTTTTGCCGGCCTACGCTAGGCTCAATCAGGGAAAAGGCTATTTCCCGAGAGCAGAATACGCCTGCGAGCATGTTCTTTCCCTCCCGCTATATCCGGGAATCGAGCGAGAGGAAATCGAATATGTCTGCGAGACCGTCAGAAAATTCTACGCCCAATAAATATTGGCTGGAATAAAGAGCTTCAGCGATTATTTGCTCCAGTCCCAGCCGGGCAGGATGAAATTCAGACTTCTTGAGCCATATAGGGAAAATTATAATCTTATGGAAAATACATATGTTGGTTCTGTTTCAATCGGGGTCGGCGTCGCTATCGGAATCGGAATCGATGCATGGGAAGAATATTCGATCCCGATCCCGATTCCGACCCCGATACCGACCTGTCTGCGTGCCCGCACAGGCAGGTAAATCCCAACAACAGCAATTTCCACGAGTCAGGAATTCTGGAATTAAAGGGGATGCTTTCTCAGGCTGAAGGCCTGACATTCCATAGCCTAGGGC